>JBPYFF010000449.1:0-3764 GCA_051984455.1 Acidimicrobiales bacterium
GGAAATTGCGACGCCCGACGGCATCGGGCTGGCCGAGCGGGGGACCTGGTTGCGTGACCTGATGGACCGCCGCTGGCCGGACCTCGGCACCGAGCTCCGGCGCTGGCGGCAAGGGGTGCTCGACGCCCTGGCCGAGCTCCCGGCCGACACGATCGTCGTGACCCACTACATCGCTATCAACGTGGCGGTCGGCGCCAGCCATGGCGACGACCGGATCGTGAACACCCGTCCGGCCAACGCCTCGGTCACCGTGCTCGACGTTTGAAATCCACCGGCGGTAAGCATGCGACGATGACCAGTTCCTGGACGCACACCGGCTACGCCCAGCGGATCCATTTCGGCCTTGACGCCCTGGACCGCGCAGGTGACGTTGTCAAGGAGGCGGGCGGGCGCCGGGCGATGCTGGTGACCACGGCCGGCCGGCGAGCCTCAGAACCCGGCGAGCGGCTGGTTCGAGCCCTCGGGCGCACACTCGCTTCGACCTTTGACGGGGTGCGCTCGCACGTGCCCACCACGGCCGTGCAGGCAGCAGTGAGTCAGGCCCAGGCCGACGGCGTCGACGCCCTCGTGTCCTTTGGTGGTGGGTCGTGCGCCGACCTCGGCAAGGCGGTGTGCTTCTTCATCGAGCAGCAGGCGGGCGTCCCCGGAGCGGCGTACATCGACCGCCCCGCCGTCGCCCACATCTCCATCCCGACCACTTACTCGGGCGCCGAGCTCACCCCGTTCTTCGGTATGACCGACGAAGCCACCCACCGCAAATCCGGCGCCGGGGGCCCCACCATCGCACCGATCGCCGCCATTTACGACCCCGTCCTCACCGTGGAACTGCCGCCCCGCGTCTCGGCCGAGACGGGTATGAATGCCCTCGCCCACGGCATCGAGTGCGCCTACTCCCGCCACCGCACCCCTGAAGCGGAAGCCATCGCCCTGGCCTGTATTCAGCGGGTCGGCCGTGCGCTTCCCGCGGTGGTCGACGCTCCGGCCGACATCCGGGCGAGGACGACCATGCTCGAGGGTGCAGCTCTCGGTGGCCGCTGCCTCCAGAACGCCAGCATGGGCGTGCACCACGGGCTGGCCCAGCTGGTGGGCGGCCGGACCGGGATCTCGCACGGCCTGGCCAACGCCATCATCCTGACCCATGCTCTGGGCTGGAATGCCGGGGCGCTCCCGGACGAGGCGTGGCGGATCGGATCCGCCCTCGGCGATCCCGACGACCCCGCGGGCGCGGTCGACCGGCTCAGGGAGCGACTGGGCTTGCCCGGCCGGCTCTCGGAAGTGGGCGTGACGGACCAGGACATCGATGCGGTCGTTCGCATGTCCTCGTCCAGCCCGTCCGTCCGGGCCAACCCTCGACCGGTGGAGGAGGAAGACGCCCGGGCCATCCTGGAAGCGGCCTTCTAGGCGGTGCTCCTGGCCGGGACGGCGATCTACGCTCGGGTCCCATGTCTGTCGTCAAGATCAACGCCATCGACGTTCCCGCCGAGCGGGCCGAAGAGATGGCTGCCCGGTTCGCGGCTCGGGCCGGCCAGGTGGAGCGGATGGATGGCTTCGAGGAGTTCCAGTTGCTGCGGCCGGCAGACGGCCGCAGCACGTGGCTGGTCTACACCCGGTGGCGAGATGAAGCGGCGTTCGAGGCGTGGGTCAACTCGTCCTCGTTCACCCAGGGACATGCCCAGCCCCAGAGTCCCGGTGGTCCGGTCGCGACCCACAGCCAGCTGTGGTCCTTCGAGCTGGCTCAGACGGCGGCACCAACCTCCTGAACGGCCTACCCTGGCTGACATGAGCGATGTGCAACCGCGCTGGCGAGGTATCAACCATCTCGCCCTGGTGACCCCCGACATGGATGGAACGGTTCGCTTCTATCACGGCGTCCTCGGGATGCGGCTGGTGACAACCCTGAACGCCGGGCCCATGCGTCATTACTTCTTCGAGACCGCGCCCGGCAACACCGTCGCCTTTTTCGAGGTAAAGGACGCGGAGGCGTTCGCCAAGCCGGCGGGCATTCCGGACCATCGCCGAGCCGCCCAGTTCGACCACCTGTCCTTCAACCTGCCCGACGAAGAGGCGCTGCACGGCCTGAGGAGCCGGCTCAAGTCGCACGGCTGCGAGGTGACCGACGTGGTCGACCACGGCATCATCCGGTCGATCTACTTCACCGACAACAACGGCATTGCCCTGGAAGCGTCGTGGTGGGTAGGCGATGCTACCGGCCGCGACTCCGACTACGCCGACGAGCGCTTCTTTTCCGATAACGACCCGGTCGCGGCCGTGCGGGAACTGAAAGACGCTGGCCGGCTCGAGTGGACACCGGAGACCAAGCTCGTCTGACAAAAGCGGCCAACGGCGCACGGCGCCGCTCAGGCCATAGGATACTGACCTCACGCCAATCGAACGGGGAGGCTCCGGGCCCATGAAGCGCATGCTGTCGGTCGACGATCTCGCCAGAGACGACCGCTTCGAGCGGATTCGAATTGAAGAGACGGTCTTCGACCCCCGCAACGCCGTGATGCCGGAGTCGCGCAACGCCTTCAAGCCCTCCGACCCGGATTCGCCCGACGCCGCCCGAGCACTCATGCACGGCATCTTCGTCGGCGAGATCCAGGCGCTCGAAGGCGCCGGCCGCACCTGCTTCGACTACGACACCGGTTCGGGCCGCGACGAGATTCCTTTTCAGCTCAAACTCGACATGGCGCGGCAATGCTGGGACGAGGCGAGGCACGTGGAGATCTCGGTGAAGCTCACCGCCCACATGGGAACCCAGATAGGGGAGTTCTCCGAGCAGACGATGTTGTTCGAGGCGGCCTGCAACGCCGACCCTGTGCTCCGACTCACCGGCGTCAACCGTGCCCTGGAGGGGCTTGCCATCGACGTGTTCAACACCATGCGCGAATTCGGCGACGCCACTTGCGATCCCGTCCTCTACTACTGCGAGGACTGGATGCTGGCCGACGAGGTTACTCATGTGAAGATGGGCTCGGACTGGCTACGGCGATTGACCGCCAATGACAAGGAGCGGCAGCAACAGGCGCTTGAATTTCAGAGGACGGTGGACAAGCTGTTCAGCTTCGGCGGCTTCCGCGGCGAGGACGACGACAGCCCGATCCATCTCGCTCGCCGCTTCCGGCAACTGGCCGGTTTCACCGATGAGGAAATCGTCGACCTGGTTGACGTTGCCGCTCAGGCCTCCGCCGAAGCGGCCGCGGTGGCCGCCATGGCGGCGGAAAACCTGAGCGCCTGACGAGACCCCCTCCAACCGCGTGCGTGGTCGCGTCCCTGCTTGACGTCCACGCCAGTTGGGCGTGGGTCGTGGTCATCGGCAATGGCCTTGCGGGTGTGTGGGCGCTCGGCGCCCATTGGCTGCCATGGCTGCGGACGAGAGCGCTGTGGTGGTTTACCGCCTTTGTCGAGGTCGCGGTCTTTGTGCAGGTTGGGCTGGGCGTCGGCCTGGTCGCCGGGCAGAAGCTCAAGGCACCCAAGTTCCACCTGTTCTACGGCTTCGTCGCCATCATCGCCGTCGGGATTCTGTACTCCTACCGCCAGCAAATCCGGCATCGCCTCTACCTGCTGTACGGCGGCGGCGGTTTGTTCGTGATGGGTCTGGGCATTCGGGCCATGCTGGTCGCCCGAGCCGGCGCCCACTGACCGGCGCCGGGGCATGGTCGCTAGGCCAGGTGCACCACCGGGCAGGTGAGGGTCCGGGTGATCCCGTCGATCAGCTGGACTCTGCTCACGACCATTTTTCCGAGCTCGTCGACGGACCCGGC
>JBPYFF010000450.1:0-3729 GCA_051984455.1 Acidimicrobiales bacterium
CCCCATGTCCGCCAGCAGGTCCACCCGTACGGCGGTGATGTGGCCTTGATCGTCCGCGGCCAGATCGATGTGCTGGATCTGACCCCGGCCCTGGACGGTGGCCTGGGCGTTCTCGGTCCGTTCCTCCGTCCAGCGAACCGGACGCTTCAGCCGCCGGGCGAGGGCCAGGCAAAGCAACTCCTCGGCGTAGACGTTCAACTTCGAGCCGAAGCCACCACCGACGGCCGGGGCGATGACCCGCAGCTTGGTCTCGGCCACGCCGGTCGTGACACTCAGCATCACCTTGAGGATGTGCGGGATCTGGGTGGCCGAATAGACGGTGAAATCGCCACCGAAGGGCGACGGCAGAACGACGACGCCCCGGGGTTCCATGGCCGACGGGATCAAGCGCTGCTGGACGTAGCGTTCCCTGACCACGTGGGCGGCGCGGGCGAACGCCTGCTCGACTGCCTCGGGCGTCGGGCTGAGCTCCCAGGTGTAGCTGCGGTTGGTGCCGAGCGCCTCATGGATCACGACTCGATCCGACAGCGCGTCCTCGAGGTCCACCACGGCGGGCAACTCGTCGTAACCGACGACCACGGCCTCCGCCGCGTCCTTGGCCGCCGCTTCGGTCTCGGCCAGCACAACCGCGACCGCGTCGCCGGCGTAGCAGACCTTGTCGACTGCGAGAGGGAAATGGTCGGGGTTCTTCATGTCGGCCGTGACCGGCCAGGCACACGGCATGCCGGCCGCCCACTCATCACGCAAGTCGGCTCCGGTGAAGGCGGCAACGACGCCGGGTTGACTCCTGGCGGCGGAGAGATCGATCGATGTGATCCGGGCATGCGCCACCGGGCTCCGGACGATGGCCAGGTGCAACGCGCCCGGGACGTCCAGATCGTCGACAAAGCGGGACTCGCCGGTGAGAAGTTTTGGGTCTTCCTTGCGGCGCAGCGGGGTGCCCAGGACTCGACCGTCCGCCTCCGTCTCGACCGCGGTCATGACGCCGTACGCGCCGCGGTCGGGGACTTGGCCGCGGCCAGGATGGCCTTCACGATGTTGTGGTACCCGGTGCAGCGGCACAGGTTGCCCTCGAGGCCTTCCCGCACCTCCGCCTCGCTCGGGTCCGGGTGTTCGTTCAGAAGCGAGATGGCCGCCATTACCATGCCCGGTGTGCAAAACCCGCACTGAAGGCCGTGGTGTTCGCGAAAGGCCTCCTGCATGGGGTGGAGCTGGCCGTCGGTCGCCAGACCCTCAATCGTGGTGATATCGGCGCCGTCGGCCTGCACGGCCAGGACGGTGCACGACTTGACCGACTCCCCGTCGAGGTGGATGGTGCAGGCGCCGCACGACGTGGTGTCGCAGCCCACGTTGGTACCGGTGAGCCCGAGCACCTCCCGCAGGTAGTACACCAGCAGCAGACGTGGTTCGACGTCGTGCTGGTAGGTCGTTCCGTTCACCGTAACCGAGATGTTCATCGTCCTCCCCCTGTCTGAGCTCCGCGGCCGCAGAGGATGTTCACGGGTCTCGCAGCGTAATCGCCCGTAGCCCTGGGACGGGCTAGACAGACGGCAGTGGACGAGACGATCGAAGCGCCCCTGCAGGGAACGGTGACCCAGGTGGACGTGCGGCCCGGGGACCTGGCGTCGACCGGACAGCAGCTCCTGGTAATCGAGTCCATGAAGATGGAGCACGTCATCGCGGCGCCCTCGAGCGGGACAATCAGCCGGGTCGCGGTTGAGGTGGGGGACACTGTCTATCCGGGCGACGCGATCCTCGTCCTGCAGCACGGCGAGGCCCTGGCCCCACCCGAACCTGCACAGAAAGGCGTCGACCTCGGCGCCGTCCGATCCGACCTGGCGGAGGTCCGCACCCGCCACGACCTGGGACTGGACCAGGCCCGCCCGGACGCGGTCGATCGCCGGCGCAAGACCGCCCAGCGCACCACGAGAGAGAACGTCGACGACCTGTGCGACCCGGACAGCTTCGTGGAGTACGGGCCGCTGGTCATCGCCGCCCAGCGGCGGCGGCGCCCGGTCGAGGATCTGATCCGCCGCACGCCGGCGGACGGCCTGGTCGCCGGCATCGGAACGGTCGATGGTCACCGTACCGTCGTCATGTCCTACGACTACACCGTCCTCGCCGGGACCCAGGGGCTGCAAAATCATCGCAAGAAGGATCGGCTCTTTGAACTGGCCGAACGACTTCGGCTGCCAATCGTGTTCTTCACCGAGGGTGGCGGCGGACGCCCGGGCGACACCGATGGCAGCGGGGTCTCCGGCCTCGACTGCATGGCCTTCAACCTCTTCGCCCGGCTGAGCGGCCTGGTCCCGCTGGTCGGGATCACGTCGGGGTGGTGCTTCGCCGGCAACGCCGCCATCCTCGGCTGCTGCGACGTGGTCATCGCCACGGCCAACGCCAACATCGGCATGGGCGGCCCCGCCATGATCGAGGGCGGAGGGCTCGGGGTGTTCCAGCCGGGCGAGGTCGGGCCGATGACGGTCCAGGTGCCCAACGGCGTCGTCGACGTGGCGGTGAGTGACGAGGTCGAGGCCGTGGAGGTCGCCCGGCAGTACCTCTCTTACTTCCAGCCGTCGCCGTCTGATCGGGCCGAGTGGGAGCACCCGGACCAGCGGCGGTTGCGACAGATCATTCCCGAGAACCGACTGCGGGCCTACGACGTGCGGGCCATCATCGACACGCTCCCCGACACCGGCTCGACCCTCGAACTGCGCCGGGACTTCGGGCTCGGGATGGTCACCGCCCTGATCCGCGTCGAGGGCCATCCCATGGGGCTCATCGCCAACAACCCTTCCCATCTGGCGGGCGCGATCGACGCTGACGGCGCCGACAAGGCGGCCCGCTTCATGCAGCTGTGCGACGCCTTCGACCTGCCGATCCTCTTCCTCTGCGACACCCCCGGCATCATGGTGGGGCCGGAAGCCGAGAAGACTGCGCTGGTGCGCCACGTCTGCCGGTTGTTCGTGACGGGCGCCAGCTTGACCGTGCCGTTCTTCACCATCGTGCTGCGAAAGGGCTATGGCCTGGGAGCGCAGGCCATGGCGGGCGGCAGCTTCAAAGCTCCTATCTTCACGGTGGCCTGGCCGACGGGCGAGTTCGGGGGCATGGGGCTGGAAGGGGCGGTGAAGCTCGGCTACCGCAACGAGCTGGCCGCGGTCGACGATCCACAGGAGCGGGAGCAGCTGTTCGAGGAGATGGTGGCCCGGATGTACGAGCACGGCCGAGCCCTCAACACCGCCACCTATTTCGAGATCGACGATGTGATCGATCCGGCCGACTCGAGGCGATGGATCACGACCGCGCTCGCGTCCGCCCCGCCCCCGCGGCGGCTCCGCAGGGGAAAGAAGCGGCCCTGCATCGACACCTGGTGAACGAGGTTCGCCGGACGCCCGGCTACTTCCAGAACTCCCACCAGGGGTGGTGCGAGCCTTTCTTGGCCGGCGCGGGAGGAGGGGGCGGTGGGGGCTTGGGTGGCAGGATGGCGAAGGCCTGTTCACCCGGCTTCACCATCCCGTACTGTTCCCGGGCGAGCCGCTCGACCTCGGCATCGGTCTGCAGCTGCTTGACGCGCTGCTCGAGCTTGGCGTTTTCCCCGCCCAGCACGCGGATGCGGGCGGCCGTCGAGGCAAGGCTGCTTCTCTGGGACAGATAGGTGCGCCCGGGAAGGACGAACAGGAAGAGGAGTCCGGCCAGCACCACCGACGCCAGCAGGAGCCCGAGCAGGCGGCG
>JBPYFF010000451.1:0-3490 GCA_051984455.1 Acidimicrobiales bacterium
CCGCGATCCGCTACGAGGTCGAGCCGGTCGAGGACGAGTTGCGAATCGTGCTGCAGTCGGAGCTCGTCACCAACGAGTCCCTGCCCGACCTCGGGAGGGATCCCCGGGTCGCGGCCGCACTGGAATCGCCGCTCATTTCCGAGGAGCACGGAAGCTTCGACGAGAGGGTCCTCATGGTGCACCGGACGGCGCGCAGCGCCCTGCTCATGGCAGCCGGGATGGACCACGAGATCGAGTGCCCGACGGGGGTGAGCGCCGACGTCGAGTCGTTCCCGGACGTAGGCCGCATCACGGTCGCGACCAAAGTGCGGCCCGGCCAGCGCCTCTGCATCACGAAGTACCTCGCCTACGGGTGGTCCAGTCAACGATCCCGTCCTGCCCTCCGGGACCAGGTCGTGGCTGCGATGGCGGGCGCCAAGTTCACCGGATGGAATGGTCTGCTGGCCGAACAGCGGGCCTACCTCGACGACTTCTGGGCCGGAGCCGATGTCGAGCTCGAGGGTGATGCTGAGGTCCAGCAGGCCGTCCGCTTTGGGCTGTTTCACATCCTGCAGGCAGGGGCCAGGGCGGAGCAGCGGGCGATTCCGGCCAAGGGCCTCACCGGACCAGGATACGAAGGCCACACATTCTGGGACACCGAGACGTTTGTGCTTCCGGTCCTGACCTACACCAAGCCACAGGCCGCGGCCGACGCCCTGCGGTGGCGTTGCCTGACGCTGCCCCTTGCAGAGGAGAGGGCCAAACAACTCGGCTTGCGGGGCGGCGCTTTTCCCTGGCGAACTATCCGGGGCCACGAGTGCTCGTCCTACTGGCCGGCCGGCACGGCCGCCTTCCACATCAATGCCGACATCGCAGACGCGGTCGTCCGCTACCTCGAGGCAACCGAGGATGAGGAGTTCGAGCGCGAGGTAGGGGCTGACTTGCTGATCCAGACGGCTCGCCTGTTCCGGAGTCTTGGTCATCACGACCTCGAAGGTCGGTTCTCCATCGACGGGGTGACAGGCCCGGACGAGTACAGCGCCGTTGCGGACAACAACGTCTACACCAACCTGATGGCTCAGCAGAATCTGCGGGCCGCCGCCAGCGTCGCCGCCCGGCACCCGGAGTGCGCCAGGCGGCTGGATGTCAGCACGGAAGAGGCGGCGTCATGGCGCGATGCCGCCGCCGCCATGGTCGTTCCGTATGACGAGCGGATGGGGGTGCACCCTCAGAGCGAACGGTTCACCGATCATGCCGTGTGGGACTTCGCGGGCACTGGTGCCGACCAGTACCCGCTGTTCTTGCATTTCCCCTACTTCGACCTGTACCGGAAGCAAGTGGTCAAGCAGGCGGACCTCGTCCTGGCCATGCACCTGCGAGGCGATGCGTTTGATCCTGAGGACAAGGCCCGAAACTTCGCCTACTACGAAGCCCTCACCGTGCGCGATTCATCCCTGTCTGCCTGTACCCAGGCGGTGATGGCAGCGGAGGTGGGGCATCTGGACCTGGCCTATGACTACCTCGGCGAGGCCGCGCTGATGGATCTTCGCGACCTCCAGCACAACACCCGTACGGGATTGCACATTGGATCGCTGGCCGGTGCCTGGACGGCACTGGTTGCCGGGTTCGCCGGCATGCGGGTCCAGAACGGTGAACTGCGCTTCGCCCCTCGTCTACCCGGGCCGCTCGGCCGCCTGGCGTTCCGGCTTCGGTACCGAGGACGGCGGCTCAAGGTGACGGTGACACCGGAGTCGTCGACCTACGAGTTGCTCGACGGGCCTTCCCTCTTGGTGTGGGATCACGGAGAAAAGGTGGCCCTCGTGGACGAACCCATCAGCCGGCCGATTCCGCCCGGCGCCGGCCACCCCCGGCCCACCCAGCCGGAGGGCCGTCAACCACAGACGCGAACCGCGGCTAGCTGAGCGACGCAGGCGCACCGAAAGACGCGGAGGGGTCCTCCGCACCGTCCGGTTGTCCGACCTGACCGTTGGGCACCCGCCGGGTCACCGCCCGGTGCGAGGGAAGGGCGCGGCTGCGCGGCATGGTACCGCCGATGACACCTCCCAGCGCGCCCGCACCCAGGCCGATAAGCAACGACCAGAAACTCGGCCACCAGCGAAGCGTCTTGACCGTGATCGAGCGAGCTCCGAGGTGCAGCACGGTGGTGTTGCTTGTGGCCAGTACACCGGGGATGGCGATCGCGAGGATGCCGAGCACGACCAGGCCCCATGTCGTCGTCCCGGTGAGCAGTCCGGCCATGGGGCCGCGTGTGCCGGAGGAAGCTCCCGCCAGGAATCCCGCCAGGAACATGGCAAAGATGGCCGTCCCTCCGATCCACCAGTCAAGGTGCTGGTAGAACAGGTGGCGGTGGGACCCGTAAGCAAGGGCGAGCCACAGCATGCCTGCCACCGCGCCCGCGGCAAGCGCGATGACGGTGCCGGCGAAGACCGCGTTCCAGCGAACGAGAGGCGGCGACCAGCCCTCGGGGTAGGCCTCGTTGCGACGCTCCTGTTCGATCATGGACTGAACCTCCAGCATGGTCGGTCTCAACCAGGCTAGGCGGCCGTACTTGCGATTCCGCGGATCGTACCGGTCGTGTTGACGGTGTTGACAGCACCTCACCGGCCGGCTAGTATTGACGGTGTTGACGCGGTGGTGGGAGTGACGAGGATGGTGACGACGGCCAGTCGAGAAGATGCGGAGTTCGTGGCGAGGGCGGCCGAAAGGTTCGCCCAACGGCTGACCGTACTGATGGAGCGCTATCGAGAGGGAGGACGAACTCCGGGCGAGATGCTGGGTGAACCCGAAGAACTCGCCGACCGCGCCCTTGCCGCCCAGGCGCCGGTGATGTCACCCTGGGACGACCTCATCGGGCCATTCCTGCGTTCGGAGGGGGTGCAAGCCCGACTCGGGATCTCCCGTCAGGCCGTAGCCGCCAAGGCCGCTCGTCGCCGCCTGCTGCGGGTCTTCACGTCAGATGGCGTGGCGTTGTTCCCTCTGTGGCAGTTCGATGAGGGCGCGGTGGTGCCGGGCCTGGCCGAGATCATCTCGTTGTTTCCCGAGCGGGTCGTCGACGGCTGGACGCTCGCCGGGTGGCTGCGCACCGAGGATCCCGAGCTCGGAGCCGTTCCGGTCGAGGCGCTGGCTCACGGCGACGGTGAAATGGTGGGCGCGGTGGCCCGGATGGCGGCGGCCGCATTGGCCGGCTGACCCTGCTGGCCGGTTGACCCTGTTGGCCTGTTGACAAACGCATCGCTCCCGGAACCGCCCGCCTCGCTGGCGTCCTTTCCGGCCGCCCGGCCACCTGCTCGACTGGTGCGGGTGTGCCGGCGGGCCAACACGACATGGTGGTTCTCGAGCAATGGGTCCGGTCGTTTCGATCTCGAGCCACCTGAAGGCACGTGCTACCTGGCGTCCGACGGGTTCACGGCGTTGCGGGAAGCGTCGCGCGGCGGGCCGGTGACGCCCGAGTGGGTCAGGCACCGGGAGCTGCGGATCGTGCCCCCGCCCG
>JBPYFF010000452.1:0-2973 GCA_051984455.1 Acidimicrobiales bacterium
AGCGAAACCCTGCTCGGTACCCTCATGCCATGGTCGTCGCGCTGGCCGGCGGGGTGGGTGCCGCCCGGATGCTCGGCGGGCTCATCCAGGTCGCCCAGCCAGAGAGCATCGTGGCCGTCGTCAACACCGGAGACGACGTCAGCCTGCACGGCCTCCACATCAGTCCCGACCTCGACACCGTCACCTACACCCTCGCAGGCGCGGTGAACCCCGAGACCGGCTGGGGCCTGGCGGGAGAAACGTGGGCCACGATGGACGCGTTGGCGGGGTACGGATCGGGCCGGCTGGCCTGGTTTCGGCTGGGCGACAGGGACCTGGCCACGCACCTGTATCGAACCAGCCGGCTGCAAGAGGGGGCCACGCTCAGCCAGGTGACCGCGGAAATCTCCGAGCGCTGGCAGGTCGGGGTTCGCATAGTTCCCATGTCCGACGATCCGGTGGAAACACGAGTCACCGTCGCCGGCGGGGTCGAGATCGGCTTTCAGGAATACTTCGTCGGCCGTCGCCACGGAGTCGCCGTCGAGAAGATCCGCTTCGCAGGCATCGAGAAGGCCCGGCCGAGCCCGGGCGTCATTGACGCCATCGACTCGGCCGACGTGGTTGTGATCTGCCCGTCCAATCCGCTCGTCTCGATTGCGCCGGTCTTGTCCGTTCCCGGTATCGAGGATGCCGTCGCGGCTCGCCGGGCCGACGTGGTCGCCGTCTCTCCGATCGTCGCCGGTCATGCCATTAAGGGCCCTGCTGATCGGCTGCTCGCCGAGCTGGGCCACGAGGCCTCGGCGGTCGGCGTGGCGCGGTTGTATGCCCCGATAGCCGGCACGCTCGTCATCGACGAGACCGATGCCGGACTGGCCACAGCGGTTGAGGCCGAAGGGCTCGGCTGCGTGGTTGCCCCGACGATCATGCGCGGTCCGGCGGAAGCGGCGGCTCTCGCCCGGGCCGTGCTCGGCGCGCCCGGCGTAAGCACGAGAGAAGCGGCCCGGTGAACCCGATCCAGCTCATCCCGGTGGACGGAATCCCGGAGGTCAAGCCAGGAGACGTCATCGCCGAGCTCGTCGCGGCGGGCGCGACCCTGCTTGACGGCGACGTCGTGGTGGTGACGCAGAAGATCGTCTCGAAGGCCGAGGGCCGGCTCATCGCCGTTGACCCCGACGACCCGCTCAGCCACAAGCAAGCCGTGCTGGAGGAATCGGTCCGCGTCCTTCGCCGCCGGGGGGACCTGGTGATGACCGAGACCCGTCATGGCTTCATCTGCGCCAACGCGGGCATCGACCTCTCCAACGTGGAACGGGGCTTCGCCGCCCTGTTGCCGGTTGACCCCGACCGGTCGGCGCGGCGAATTCGAGACGGGCTGCGGGCCGCCGCCAACGTCGAAGTGGCCGTCATCGTTTCTGACACGTTTGGCAGGACCTGGCGGCGCGGCTTGACCGACGTGGCCATCGGCTGCGCGGGGATCGCCGCCATCGTGGACCTGCGAGGCACCGAAGATGCGATCGGCCGGCAGCTCCAGGTGACAGAGGTGTGCGTCGCCGACGAGCTGGCGGGAGCGGCAGAGCTGGTCATGGGAAAATCCGAAGGCATCCCCGTCGCCATCGTCAGGGGGGTCAACGCCGGCTGGCTGCGCGAGTCGTCAGTCCGGCGGGAGATCGTGAGGAACCCCCAGGAAGACCTCTTTCGCTAACCAAGCCGCGGCCGGAAGTAGTCGAGGACCGAGGCGGTGCCTTGAGCCAGGCTGGTCCACGGCTTCCATCCGAGATGGATGGCGGCCCTCCCGGGGTCGAGGGCGCTTCGTTCGAGCTCACCGGCTCGAGCCGGGGCGTTGATCGCCGGTGTATCGACACCCGCGGCCCGGGCCATCGTTTCGTACAGCCGGTTGACGGAGGTCTCCTGGCCGGTGCCGATGTTGATCACCAGCCCACTCCCCTTCTCGGCGGCACGGGCAAAGGCATCCACCACGTCGTCGACGTAGACGAAGTCCCGGGTTTGCTCGCCGTCACCAAAGATGGTGCACGGCTCGCCGGCGAGGAGGCGGGCGGCGAAGATGGCCACCACCCCCGCCTCGCCATAGGGGTCCTGCCGGGCGCCGTACACGTTGGCCAGGGCGAGGGCCGTGTACTCCATGTTGTGCAGCTCGCGATAGGCGTACAGGTAGTCCCCGACCACTTTTTTGGTGACGCCGTAGGGCGACAAGGGTCGTTGCGGGCAGGACTCCTTGATGGGCAGCTCACTCGGTTCCGGGGCGCCGTAGATCGTCCCGCCACTGGAGGCGAAAACGATCTTCCTGGCGCCGGACCGGCGGGCCCCCTCGAGGACGTTGAGGCTGCCGATGACATTGACCTCGGCGTCAAAGATGGGCCTGGCCACCGACACCCGCACGTCTGCCTGGGCGGCGAGGTGGAACACGACCTCCGGCCGGCGGCGAATCATCAGCTCATCCAGGTCGGGAGACCGGATGTCGAGTTGGTGGAACGTGAGGCGATGATCGGCAGCCGCCCGCGCATCGGCCAGGTTGGCAAGCGTGCCGATCGACAGGTCGTCGACCACGTCGACGTGGTGGCCTTCGGCGAGCAGCCGGTCAACGAGAGTCGAACCGATGAATCCGGTGCCGCCCGTGACGAGGGTGTTCATGACTCAGTGTTCATGACTCAGCGTTCACGGGTCAACCTGAGGAAGGCGGGCTCCACTGAGAGAACACCCCGGTTCGGCAACCGCCCCGGCGCCGAGCACCGTCAGCGATTGCAGCCCGGCAGCCGCACCTACCTTCGCGTGCGGCCCCACGATCGAATCGACGACCACGGCGTCAGGTCCGATTACGGCTCCGTCCAAGAGCAGCGAGCCCTTCACGTCAGCGCCCGCCTCGACCCTGACACCTTCCGCCACGACGGTGTCGCGCACTCGGGCGAGCGAATCGACCTGGGCCGTGGGGGACACCCAGGAGTGGTCCCTGGCCGCATAGGCCAGATTGACTTCGAG
>JBPYFF010000453.1:0-2022 GCA_051984455.1 Acidimicrobiales bacterium
CCCAGCACGACAGGGGAACCTGGCTGCACTTTGCCGGGCTGGCCGCGACCTTCGCCGGATGCCTGGGCGTCGGCCTGCTCAGCCTGGTCTACTACGACCGCTGGATTGCGGCCCGGGCGGGCAGAAGACGACGAGTCAGCCTGGGGCCGGGCGCGGCCGCGGTGGAGGAGTTCACCGGGCGACGGGCAACCCTCGGTGTCGTCGTCCTTGAGCCCGCCCAGCGGCTGGCCTTTTTCATCGCCCTCGGCATCGGCCTCCACAACTTCGCCGAAGGCCTTGCCATCGGCCAGTCGGCGGCCAGAAACGAGATCAGCCTGGCCCTGATGCTGATCATCGGCTTCGGGCTCCACAACGCGACCGAGGGATTCGGCATCGTCGCGCCGCTGGCGGCCGAGGGAATCCGGCCCAGCTGGGGCTTCCTCGCCCTGATGGGGCTGATCGGGGGCGGGCCGACCTTCTTCGGGACGCTGATCGGTCAGTCGTTCGTGAACAACGCCGTGTTCGTGGCGTTCCTGGCCCTGGCGGCGGGCTCGATCCTCTACGTCATCGTCCAGCTGGTCCACATCGCCTACAAGATGGGCTACAAGGAGCTGTTGATGTGGGGCCTGCTCGTCGGGCTGCTGGCCGGTTTCGCGACCGACATGATCCTCACGGCCGCCGGCGTCTGACCAGCCGGCGGTGATCAAGTACATCGGCTCCAAGCGCCGGCTCGTCCCCGTCCTGGGGGCCCTCCTGAGCCGGGCCGGCGCCCGCACCGCGCTCGACCTGTTCACTGGAACGACCCGCGTGGCCCAGGAGTGGAAGCGTCGTGGCGCCGAGGTCTGGGCGGTTGACCTGGCCCGGTACGCCGAGGTCCTGGCCCGCTGTTACGTCGCGACCGACCCCGCCCGCATCGACCTGGCCGCGCTGGACGAGGCCATTTTCCACCTTCAGCACATGACGGGGACCGATGGCTACGTCACCGCCACGTTCAGCCAGGCGGCCCGGTTCTTCCAGCCCCACAACGCCCGCCGCATCGACGCCATCAGGGACGAGATCGAGCGGCGCTGGCGGGACCATCCCTTCTACCCCATCCTGCTCACGTCCCTGATCGAGGCGGCCGACCGGGTCGACTCGACCACCGGGGTTCAGATGGCGTACCTGAAGCAGTGGGCACCTCGCTCACATCAGGCCCTGACGCTTCGCCGCCCATCTCTGCTGTCCGGGCCCGGCCACGCGGTCCGGGGTGACGCCGCCGCGGTCATCCACCGGCTGCCCGAGGTCGACCTGGCCTACCTCGACCCGCCGTACAACCAGCACCGTTATTTCACCAACTATCACGTGTGGGAAACCCTGGTCGCATGGGACGCGCCGGAGTACTACGGCGTCGCCTGCAAACGAGTCGATGCCCGCGACGAGTCGACCAGGAGCGTCTTCAACGACCGGGCGCGGGCGGCCGACGCCCTCGCCGGGGTCATCGCCGGAGTCAGGGCCAACTGCGTCGTCATCTCGGCCAGCAACGAGGGTTGGCTGCCACTCGGCGACCTGCTCGACATGGCCAGGGCGCGGGGCTCGGCCGAAATCCTGGCCTTCGATTCACGGCGCTACATCGGCGCCCAGATCGGCATCCACAATTTGAGAGGAGAAAGGGTGGGCCGGGTGTCGCACACGCGCAATGTCGAATACCTGGTCGTTGCGGGCGAACGCTCCGTGGTGAAGCGGCTGTCGGACCTCAACCAGGAAGGAACGTCAACCGGACACGCCGCCGCGGGTTGTCGGGATTGAGGTCGACCAGCACCAGCGACTGCCAGGTGCCGAGCTGCAGGCGGTCGCCATCGACCGGCACCACCAGCGAGGGGCTGATCAGCACCGGCAAGAGGTGATCGGCTCCGTGCCCGGGCGAGCCATGCCGGTGCCGGTACCGGTCGTCCCGGGGCAATAGCCGGTCGAGGAGCGCGAGGAGGTCGCTCTCCGAGCCGGAGCCCAGCTCCATGAGGGCGATGCCGGCGGTGGCGTGGGGCGCAAAGACCGACAGCAGCCCGT
>JBPYFF010000454.1:0-6803 GCA_051984455.1 Acidimicrobiales bacterium
GGGGCGCCGCCCCGTAGACTCTGTCCATGGTCGCGGCCAGCCAGGCCGGTCGGGAGGACCGGATCCTGACCCTCCCCAATGCCGTGACGGTCGTCCGGCTGCTGTGCGTCCCCCTCTTCGTGTGGCTGCTGCTCGGAAAGGAGCCCCCCGACCGCTACGACGCCGCTGTGCTGCTCGGGCTGCTAGGCGCCACCGACTGGGTCGATGGGTACCTCGCCCGCCACCTCGGGCAGGTGTCGACCCTGGGCAAGGTGCTCGATCCGGTCGCCGATCGCATTCTGATCGGCGTGGCTGCTGTCGCCATCCTGATCGACGGGTCGGTGCCGCGGTGGTTCGCCCTCGCGGTGCTGGCCCGAGAGGGCCTGGTGGCGGCCGCCACGATCCTGCTGGCGCTGGCCGGTGCCCGGCGGATCGACGTTCAGTGGGTCGGCAAGGCGGGGACGTTCGGACTGATGGTGACGTTCCCTCTTTTTCTCATCGGCCATTCAACGGTCGCCTGGCATTCGCAAGCCGAGCTGGCGGCGTGGGGATGGGGTATCCCCTCGCCCATTCTCGCCTGGTACGCCGCCATCACCTACATCCCGATGGCCCGCCGGGCCCTCGTCGATGGCCGGGTCGCCCGCAAGCTGCCTGACCGGGCAACACCAGCCGTCTCACGACCAGGGCAGGAGCCTCGCTCGTGAAGGCCGTCATCATGGCCGGCGGGGAAGGGACTCGCCTGCGCCCGCTCACGTCCAACACGCCCAAGCCGATGTTGCCTCTGGCCAACCGGCCGATGATGGAGCACATCGTCGGGCTGCTGAAGAAGCACGGGTTTGAGGACATCGTGGTGACGGTCGCATTTCAGGCCAACACCGTCAGGACCTACTTCGGAAACGGTGCTGAGTTCGGGGTCCGCATGGTGTACGCGACGGAGGAGGCTCCGCTGGGAACAGCCGGATCGGTGCGCAATGCCATGGCGGAACTGGATGAAACGTTCCTGGTGATCTCGGGCGACGTCGTGACCGATCTCGATCTCTCCGAGATCGTGAAGTTCCACCAGGAAAAAGGGGCACTGGCCACCCTTGCTCTCAAGGCGATGGAGAACCCGCTCGAGTTCGGAATCGTCATCACGCGCGAGGACGGCGCCATCGATCGGTTCCTCGAGAAGCCGACCTGGGGCCAGGTCTTCAGTGACACCATCAACACCGGCATCTACGTGCTCGAACCGGACATCTTCGCGGCCATCGACCCCGACCAGCCGAAGGACTTCGCCGGAGAGGTCTTTCCTGCCCTCCTGGAAGAAGGAAAGCCCCTCTACGGCTACGTGGCCGACGGCTACTGGGAGGATGTTGGCAACCTCGATGCCTATGTCCGCGCCCACCACGACGTGCTGGACGGCCGGGTCGAGCTCGACATTCCCGGGTTCGGCCTTGGCGAGGGGATCTGGCTGGGTGAGGGCTCCGAAGTTCACCCTGCCGCGAAGGTGGAGGGGCCGGTCATCATCGGCGATTACTGCCGGGTCGAGGCGGGCGCTCACCTTCGGGAGTACAGCGTGCTCGGGTCCAACGTCCGCGTCGGCGAGGACGCCTTTGTCCATCGGGCCATCGTCCACGACAACGCCTATCTCGGCCCCGGTGTCCGGCTGCGAGGGTGTGTGGTGGGCCGCAGCAGCGACCTGCGTCGTGGCGCCCGGTGCGAAGAAGGGGTGGTGCTGGGAGACGAATGCTTCGTCGGTGAGCACGCCGTCATCAACCCGGGCGTCAAGGTGTACCCCTTCAAGACGGTCGAGCCCGGCGCCATCGTCAACTCGTCGATCGTCTGGGAGTCGCGGGGTGCTCGTCACCTCTTCGGACGGCTCGGGGTATCGGGGCTGGCCAACGTCGACATCACCCCGGAACTGGTCGTCCGCCTGGCCATGGCCTATGCCACCACCTTGAAGAAAGGCACCATGGTCACCACGTCCCGGGACACCAGCCGGGCGGCCCGGGTCCTGAAGCGAGCGGTGATGGTCGGGCTCAACGCCGCCGGGGTCGACGTCAGCGACCTGGAAGTGGCAACCATCCCGCTCACCCGGTTCCACACCCAGGGAGATGAGAGCCAGGGTGGGATCACCGTGCGGCTGGCTTCCGACGACCCTCAGTCGGTGGTGATCCGGTTCTTCGACGCGGCCGGGATCGACATCGCCGAGGGCACCCAGAGGAAGATCGAGCGCCTCTTCTACCGGGAAGACTTCCGGCGGGCGCTGGCGGGCGAGATCGGCGACATCTCGTTCCCCGCGAGGACGATCGAGCACTACACCGCCGTACTGATGGACCAGGTCGACGTCGACGCCATCAGGTCGGCCCGATTGAAGGTCGTCCTGGACTACGCCTACGGGGCCGCCAGTTTCTTGATGCCCAACGTGCTGGCCAAGCTGGGCGCCGAGGTGCTCTCCATTAACCCCTACGCCTCGACCCGCCAGGCCCTCAGCTTCGACCGATGGCAGCACGCCGGCGAGGTGGCCGAACTGGTCCGGGCTGCCGGCGCCCACCTCGGTGCCGTCATCGACTCAGACGGCGAGCACCTCACCCTGGTTGACGACACCGGCCACGGGCTCTCCGATGACGAGGGATTGCTCGCCTTGCTCAGGCTGGTCCTGGACACGAGCGACAAGCCGACCGTCGCCCTGCCCGTGTCCTCCACCCGGGCGGTCGAGGACATGTGCGACCAGGCCAGCGCCACGCTTATCTGGACAAAGCTGTCGACGTCGCATCTCATGGAAGTCGCCGCTACGCCGGGCGTGGATTTCGCCGGAAGTCAAGAAGGCGGCTACATCTTTCCGTCCTTCCTGCCTGCCTACGACGCGGTCGCGACGTGTGTCAAGACGCTCGAGCTTCTGGCCCTCAGTCACCGCCGCCTCTCGAAAGTGGTCGCGTCCCTGCCCCGGGTGCACATCGTTCACGAGAGCGTCGTGACGCCCTGGGAGCAGAAGGGCCTGGTCATGCGGACCCTGGTCGAGCGCACCAAGGACCGCGAGATGGTGCTGGTCGACGGCGTCAAGATCCTGCACGATGACGGGTGGGCCCTGGTCTTGCCCGATCCCGAGGAGCCGATCACCCATGTATGGGCCGAGGCGTCGAGCGATGCCGAGGCCAGGAGCCTGGCTCAGGACTATGCCCGCCGGATCCGTCAGATGCTGCGGTAGCGGGAACTGTTGGGACGCTTCGCCGGCAGCGCTCTCGGGGCGGCCCAAAGCCCGCGGGTCACGCGTCCAGTAGGGTCCCGTGCATGAATGTCCCTGAGGACCTTCGATACACCGCCGACCACGAGTGGGCCAGGCTCGAAGGCAACCGCATCAGGGTCGGTATCACGGACTACGCCCAGGACGCCCTTGGGGATGTGGTGTACGTGCAGGTGCCCGAGCCGGGGGCGTCGGTCACCGGAGGCGACTCCTTCAGCGAGGTCGAGTCGACCAAGTCGGTGTCGGACATCTATGCGCCCATCGGCGGAGTGGTGGTTGAAGTCAACAGCGAACTCTCGGACGCACCCCAGCGAGTGAACGAAGACCCCTACGGCGAGGGGTGGATCGCCATCATCGAGGTTCAGGAGCCTTCCGACTACGAGGCCCTCCTGGACGCGGCGGCCTACCGCAAGCTCATTGAGGAATAACCAGGAGGACGAGAGGCCGGTGACGACGGGCGCCTACTGCAACCAGTGCGGGCACCGCAACCCGGCCGGCTCCAACTTTTGCTCGTCGTGCGGCGCCGTCCTCGAGCACAGCGGCGACGACGCCACGACCATCACCTTCCTCCCGGTGGAATCGGGCGAGATGACCGAGGACGAGGTTTCCGTCTCACTCGACGAGGTTCCGCCGGGATTCGGGATGCTGGTGGTGAAGCGGGGCCCCAACGCCGGCAGCCGCTTCGTCCTCCAGAACGACGTCACCCGGGTGGGCCGCCACCCCGAAAGCGACATCTTCCTCGACGACATCACGGTGTCACGGCGGCACTCGGAGTTCGTGCGGGAGAGAGGGGGTTACCTGGTGAGGGACGTGGGATCGCTCAACGGGACCTACATCAACCGCGAGCGGCTCGAGGAAGGAGAGTTGAAAGCGGGCGACGAGGTTCAGATCGGCAAGTTTCGCCTCGTGTTCCTGGCCGGCGTGCCCGAGGGGTAGGACCGGTGGCAGAGCGAACCCACCTTTCGATCGGCGAGGTCCTGGCGCTGCTCCGGGACGAGTTCCCTGACATCACTATCTCCAAGATCAGGTTCCTGGAGAGCCAGGGACTCCTCGATCCGGAGCGGACGCCGTCGGGATACCGGAAGTTCTACGAGGAGGACGTCGAGCGGCTTCGGTGGATCTTGCGCCAGCAACGGGAGCACTTTCTGCCCCTCAAGGTGATCAAGGGGCGGCTCTCCGGCGTGCCGGCCGGTTCGGGCGACGGCGACGAGGTCGCCATCGCCGAGCAGGAGGCAGGAAATGGCACCGGCGTTTCACCCGCGCCGGCGGTCGAGAGCGCGACAGGATCGGCCGCCCGCCGTCCGTCCATGCCGGGGGGCACTGGATTCACCCTCGAAGAACTGGCCAGTGCGTGCGGCCTCACCGATGGTCAGGTCCGTGACCTCGAGCGGTACGGCTTGCTCTCCAGCCGCGATGTCGGGGGTACCGCCTACTTCGACCAGGCCGCCCTCGCCATTGGCCAGCTGGCAGGCCGGTTCGCCCGCCATGGCGTCGAAGCCCGGCATCTTCGCATGTACAAGAACGCAGCCGAGCGAGAGTCCGGGCTCTTCGCCCAGGTCGTCATGCCACTCATCAAGCAGCGCAACCCCCGCTCCCGGCAACAGGCGGGGGCCACCCTGGAGGAGTTGAGCGGGCTGGGCGGCGAGCTGCGTCAGGCGCTGCTCGGCCAGGCCCTGCGCGACGCGTTCTAGCGGCTGGTCTACACCGGTGCCGCTGCACGAGCTGATCAGCGCCGAAGACTTGCGGAGCGGGGTGTCGCGGCTCGCGGGCGAACTGTCGGCCGCCTACCCGAGCGGCGTCCTCCTCGTCGGGGTGTTGAAGGGCAGCCTGCCCTTTTTGGCCGACCTGATCCGGGGCATGACCATCGCGGTGGAGGTCGACTTCCTGGCCATTTCCGCCTACGAGGAGGGCACCGGCCGGGTGCGGATCGTGAAGGACCTGGAGGTGGACATCTGCGGCCGGGACGTCGTCCTGGTGGAGGATATCGTCGACACCGGGCTCACGGTGACCTACGTGCTCGGCGAGCTGCGGCGCCGCGAGCCGAGGGCGGTGGACGTGTGCGTTCTGCTCGACAAGGCGGTGCGCCGGATCGTCCCGGTCCCGCTCGGCTTCGTCGGCTTTGCCATCGAGGACGAGTTCGTCCTCGGGTACGGGCTCGACTTTTTGGGCCGGTACCGCAACCTCAACCGGGTCGTTGCCGGCGACCTGAACCAGTTGCGCTCCGACCCGGATGCTCACGTGCAGGCCCTCTATCAGAGGTAAGTTGCAGGCATGGTGGAGATGCACCTCGCTGCAGTGAGGGTGGAGTTGCCGACCAACACCCCCATCCTCCTGCTGCAGGAGGTGGAGGGGGCCCACCGCACCTTGCCGATCTACATCGGTGCGGCCGAGGCCACCGCGATCGCATACGCCCTGCAGGGGGTCGTGACGGCGCGACCCATGACCCACGATCTCATGCGAGACCTCCTGGGCGAGCTGGGCGCCGTCGTCGAGTGCGTCGTCATCACCGAGCTGCGGGAAAGCACGTTCTTCGCCGAGATCCGGCTGTCCCTCGGAGGACAGCGGCACACCGTCTCGGCCCGGCCTTCCGATGCCATCGCCCTGGCTGCCCGGCTCGGTACGACCATCTATGCCGAGGATGCCCTGCTCGACGCCGAGGGCGTGCAGCTGACCGAAGAGGAGCCCGACGGCGGGCCAGACCAGGACGACCTGGTGGGCCAGTTCCGCGAGTTCATCGAGGGAGTCAAGCCCGAGGATTTCAGCTCCTGAACGACCGGTTGACGGCGGGGAACGAGGCGCGTATGGTCCTGACACCCGCGTAATTACGTGCCTGTGACCTTGGAAGGGATGGCCAGGATGCCAGACGCCACTGGGCAGGAGCAGGAGCAGGGCTACCGGGGCCCGCAGGTCTGCAAAGTCGTCGGGATCACCTACCGCCAGCTCGATTACTGGGCGAGGACCGATCTGCTGCGGCCTTCGATCTCCGAAGCCAGAGGGAGCGGCACGCAGCGCCGTTACTCCTATCAGGACCTCCTGGAGTTGAAGGTCATCAAGCGGCTTCTCGATGCCGGGCTGTCCCTGCAATCCACCCGCCGGGCCATCGAGTGCCTGCGGGCCAGCGGCGAGGACGTCGCCGCCGCCAACCTGGTGATCGACCAGGGGACCACGGTGCTCGCCCGCTCCGGTGAGGAGATCATCGACCTGCTGAGGGGCGGCCAGGGCGTGCTCAACATCGTTCCCATGGCCACGGTGGTCTCGGAGCTCGATGCCGCCATTCATGAGCTCGGGCTCCCGCGCCTGGTCGCACCCGACAACGGCCGGGCTTCGGCCGGCGGACGGTAGAGACGCCGCTGTCCGGCCCGCCGCGCCCGCCAGGTCCCGCCCTGTCTCCGCCGTTCCCGGGTGGGCCGGCGGCCCCCCTTGTTTCGACGGCGGCAAGGGTCGGGATGGGCGCCGATCAGGTTCGCTTCGCCCACGAGTCGGAGCGCCAGTTCGCCCGGCTGCTCGACTTCTACGGTGTCGCCTGGGAGTACGAGCCGACCGAGTTCACCCTCGAATGGAACGCGGACGGAACTCCAGTCCAGGCCTTCCGGCCGGACTT
>JBPYFF010000455.1:0-4490 GCA_051984455.1 Acidimicrobiales bacterium
AGTTGTCGATGCCCGCCAGGTCGATCGGAAGGTAGCCGGCATCGTCGATTAATCCCGTGACCGTCTTCTTGGCGTCCAGGTCGTCCCCGGCGATCCACTGGGCCACGCGGTCGTCACCGGTTCGGCCGGCCACCTCGGCCTGGAAGCCAGCGGTCAGCGTGTTGAACGACTTGGTGTATCGGGCGCCCGGCATGCGATCGGCGTTGTGGCGGGCCGCGGTGCGGCCACCGAGGTCGGCGACGCCACCCCGCCCGAATTGGTTGGTCGTGTCGATCACGATGCGTTCGGCCAGTGGCCCGGCCTGGGCCAGGGCGGCGTCGACCACAGCCCAGGGAACGGACAGGACGACGACATCGGCCTGGGCCGCGTTGGCCGGACTGCCGGCGACCGCCCCGATCCGCTCGGCCAGCTGATTGAGCTTGGCGTCGTCCCGGCTGAAGCTGACGATGACGTTGTGACCGGCCTTGGTCAGCTGGGTGGCGAAACTGCCACCGATGTGCCCGGCGCCGATGATCCCGACTCGCATCAGTGCCCCAGCGCCTGGATCATGAGCTCAGCGGTCTCGGTGCCGCTGAAGTTCTGCTGGCCGGTGATCAGGTTGCCGTCCCGGATGGCGAAGCCCTTCCAGAGGCCGGCCTGGATGTAGTTGGCGCCCAGCGCCCTGAGCTCGTCCTCGATCCGCCAGGGCATTACGTGCTTGTCCCTGGTTAAGGCGCCCGAGTCCCAGACCGCCTGATCGGCGAAGTCCTCCTCGACGTTGGCGAAGCCGGTTGCCGTCTTTCCCGCCACCAACGGCTCCCCGGTCGACAGCCGGGCGTAGCGCAGGATGGCGGTGCCGTGGCACATCGCGCACGTGAGCTTGCCGGACTCGAAGAACTCGACGAACTTTCGGTGCAGGTTTGCCGCCTCCTGGAACGTGAACATGGGTCCCTGACCACCTGCCACCAGCATGGCGTCGAACGAATCGACGTCGATGTCGTCGACCGGTCTGGTGTTCTCGACCAGCTTCACGAACTCTGGATCGTGCTTGTAACCGCGCGAGATCACGTCCTCGGCCTGCCACTGGCTGGCGTCCTCCGGATCGCTCATGGCGTCGGCCTCACACCGGCCGCCTTCCGGGCTGAACAGCTCGACCTGGTAGCCGGACTCGGTGCAGTGAAAGTACGGGTGGCTCAACTCGGCCCACCAGAACCCGACGGGCCACCCCGTCGTGGTCGAGACCCCCGGGTTGGACAGCACGATGGCCACTCGCTTCGGGTTGGACGGATTGGTCGGGTTGGCGTTCTTGTGGCTCACACTTTCTCCCTTGGGCGCGACGGATCAAACGACTCCAACCTACGACTCAGCGACCCGGATGGATTGCTTGGCGACACACTGATTTCGTGTTACACCCACAGGCGCTGGTTGTTGATGGGAAGGGAGCCGGACCGACGACGTCTTCACCCGCACCCGCCCGTGCACCCAGCGGATCTTGGCGACCGGCCCGGCGTCGAAGAGAGCACGGGTCGAGGGGATCTGACTCGCTGGTGGTAGGCCGCGCGGGATCATCGGTGACGTCAGCGCGTTTCGGCTGGTCCGCCTTCGACGAGGAGCGACCAAGCCTGGAGACATGCCCATGGGAAGAAGACGAGGGTGGCGACGACGAGCCAGTACAGACCGCCGAGAATATGGAAGAGAAGCCCAAGGCCGGCGACGGGGATTGAAATGACACCGACGTTGTAGGCCATGTCTCGGAGTAGCCAACGGCGCCGTTGCTCGACCGGAAGGCGTCGCAGCGTGTTGGTTTGGAGGGTGCCGGTTACGCCGACAACGATCAACCCGTACCCGAGAATCTCGCCACCGAGGGCTTCGCGATCCTGGCCCGGGATGAGCACAAGCACTCCTGTCAGAACGAGGACGAGAAGTTGACCTAGTGACTCGCGGGCTCTCGCCCGGTGTCGGGCAGAATCGGTGACAGCCGCGATTCGGATGGAAGCGGCCACGAAGAGCAGGCCGAGTAGTGCGGCCGCCGCCGGAACGACGGTCTCGAAGAAGGGTTGCCATGCGGTCACCTCGTAGGCGTGGCTCACGCCCGCATCATGTCATCCCGAGCGACGCGAGCCAATGTTGGTCCCGCGTTGGCACTGGCTTGTGAAGGCGTGGGGATCGGCCCGAACTACGTACCCAACCGGCCGCGACGAACTTTTCGGCACTCACGGGGTCACCGTCCAGCGCTCCGCCCGCCGTCGACATGCAGGATCTCGCCAGTAATGAACGGCGATGCCTCCAGGAACAGGATGCTGTTGACGACCTCGCCAATCTGGCCCATGCGTCCGAGCGGGGTTAGCGCGGCGAGGACGTCGTAGAGCTCACTCGGATGCATCGGTGTCTGGACGAAGCCGGGCGAGACGGCGTTGACGCGGATGCCACGCGAAGCGTACTCGATGGCAAGGGACTTGGTCGCCGAGGCGAGGCCTCCCTTGGTCATCGCCACCGGGACCGACGGTGCGACGGAGTCGGCGTACTCCGCCACCGTCGCGGTGATGTTGACGACGTGGCCTCCGCCCAGCTCGAGCATCTCGCGGATGGCGAGCTGAGTCAGGGCGAAGAAACCGGTGAGGTTGACGCCGACAACGGTCTCATAGTCCTCGGCCGTGTAGTCGACGAACGGCTTGGAGATGTAGACGCCGGCATCGTTGATCAGGGTGTCGATACGCCCGAACCGTTGCCGTGCTTGGGCGACGATCCGAGCAGCGGTTGCCGCGAGCGAGATGTCTCCATCGACGGTCAGGAGGTCATCGTCCTCGCTGGGCGCAATCGTGCGGGCGGTGGCGACGACCGCCCAGCCCCGCTGACGATAGGCCCCGACGAGGCCCGCGCCGATCCCTTGCGAACCGCCGGTGATGATCGCGACCTTGCGATCGCGATCGCCGGTCCTCGCCTGTATCGGGTCAGACATTCGCGAGCTCGCAGCCGCGCTTGTCGGACGCGGAGCACGTGGCCCTCCACCCCCCGCTCACCTGACCCTGCCGCCTCATGGCCCGGATGTTGTCAATGGCGCCATTCGGTGTCCCGTGAGGAACCCCGGTCGCCACGATGGCCAGGTACTCCATTCTTTCACCTTCCTCATGTGGTGCACCGAGGGCACAGTCCGCCCAACGTGATGTCCGAGATGTCGATGGCGACGCAGCTGAACCGGGAACCGAGGGATGGCGGGGGAACGACCTTCGCACACGCTGTGAACTACTCATTGCCGTCGTCAGCGGGGCGATCCCGGCTTGGCAGGCCAAGCGCGAGTCGGACAAGCGTGGCAATGCAGGCCGGCTCTTCCAGGGAGGAGAAGTGGCCGCATCGCTCGATCGAGGCGGTTCGGGCTGTCGGAATGGCCCGGCAGTTGCTGTCGCGCTCGTCCTGGTTCGACCAGTCGTTGTCGCCGTAGACGAGGGTGACCGGGACTTGAATGTTCTCGTAGTGGCGGCGAGCGGCGATCCAGCTGTTCCAGTTGCGAGTCAGGGAACGAAGCGCGCGGGCGTGACCAGGCCGGGATCCGCTTTGATGAAGTCGGTCGACGAGTTCTGGGCTCAGCCGGTCGGGGTGGTAAAGGCCGCCCTCGAGCACTCGACGGAGCACGGTTCTGGTTCCGGCTCGGGCGACCACTGGCCCTACGATGGGAAGCAGCATGGAGGTGAACACGATGTTGCCGGTTGTCGAGCTGCGTCGGATACCACCCCCTGTCCCGTAGTCGTAAGGATTGACAGCGACGACCCCCACAACGCGGTGGCACTGCCGCGCCGCCAAGCCGAGCGCGATCGATCCCCCGATGGACTCACCCACGATGGTGGTGGCGTGCAGATCGAGGTTGTTGAGGAGCGCTTCTACGGAGTCCGTGAAATAGCCCGCGTTGTACGCGACTGAGGGGGCAGTGGAATCGCCGTGGCCGGGCAGGTCGACTGAGATCAACTCGAGGTCAGCGTCTTCCAGCTCGTGGCAGAGAGGGTTGAAGTACTCCAGCTGCATTCGCAGGGGGTGCAGCAGCACGACTGGCCGGCCCTCGCCACGCCGGTGATACCGGATCTGCGCTTCGAGAACTTGGGTCACGGACGAGCGCTCAGCCGAATCGTCGGTCATAGGATGCACCCGGACACGGCGTGGGGCTGGTCCCATTGCGGCCAATGCGATGCCGCTTGAACGAGGTGGAGTTCAGCCTTCGCGAACAGGGCGGTCAAATGGTTGGCCAGGTCGGGGTTGAGGTAGCGATCGAGGACACCGAAGATCAGGGTCACCGGGATGTCCAGGGCGGAGAGTTCTCCTCGGGTGATCCGCATGTCCTGGGCCTCGAGAGCTCGGTACAGAGCGGCCGTCCAGGCTCGGATGGCGGGCAGAGCGTCGGGCCGGTCGTTGTCGCCGAAGAACTGGGGAAAGACGGACACGACCCCGATCCCGTGAGGGTCGAGAGGATCCATTCCGAACCGGCGGGCCGTGTGCCCTGTCAGCCACAGACGCTGATTGGG
>JBPYFF010000456.1:0-2069 GCA_051984455.1 Acidimicrobiales bacterium
CATACAGCGGCAGGAGGACCAGGGACAGCCGGATCAGCATCCGCGTGGTGACGCCGGCAATGGCCGACGCCAGGACGATGGGCGATGGGAGGTAGCCGTCGTCGGATGCGTGGTGCTCCATCAGCACGACCGAAGAGAACCCCAGTCGATCGGCCCAGGCGCACTGCTCCAGTGCAGCCCGGTAGAGCGCAGCCGGCGGGGCGCCCAGTTCAGGCGCCCGCATGTCATAGGCGAGCGCGAGCGAGATCGTCACCGGGCCGGATGCTAACGGACCGGGCCGGCGCCACGCCGGCGAACACGACTGTGACAACATGTGCCCGCCAGTGCGGATGGGACGGGTGGTTCCGCCGGGCCGGCCGCGTCGATGAGCGCTGGGAGGATCGCCCAATGGAACTGAGATTCACTGCCCAGGAGGAGGCGTGGCGGGACGAGGTCAGGGCGTTCCTTGACCAGGAGCTTCCGCCCGAGCAGGCCTTCGATCACGAGTTCGACGAGGACGATGCCAAGTGGGCGTTCGCGTTCGAGTTCACCAAGAAGGTGGCCGACAAAGGCTGGGTCGGGCTGACCTGGCCGGTGGAGTACGGAGGCCTCGGCCAGCCGATCACCCACCGCCTGATCATGTCCGAGGAGTTCGCCTATCGCGACGCGCCGCTCCTCAACGCTATCGGCTACGGCCTGGCGGCAGGATCCTTGCTCATCGGGGGGACAGAAGAGCAGAAACGGCGTTTCCTTCCCGAGATCGCCCGCTTCGAGAGGTTCTGGGCCGAGGGCCTCTCCGAACCAGACGCTGGCTCCGACCTGGCCTCCCTGTCAACTCGTGCCGTTCGCGACGGTGACGAGTGGGTCATCAACGGGCAGAAGACCTATACGACCTGGGGGCATCGGGCGGACGTGCTGTACCTCGCCGCCCGCACCGAGCCTGACGCGCCCCGCCATCAGGGGATCAGCATCTTTTGCGTCGACCTCACGCTGCCAGGCATCTCGTTTTCCGCCTTGCCGAACCTGGGCGGCGGCCGGCAGAACCACACGTATCTCGACGACGTGCGAATAGCCGGCGACATGCTCATCGGCGAGGTCGGCAAGGGCTGGAGCTACATCATGAACGCCTTCTACGCCGCCGGCGGAGGGCTCGGAGCCCGGCATGCCAGCCATCGGCGAATGCTGGAAGCAGTCGTCGCCTACTGCAAGACAACCCGTCTGAACGGGACCATGCTCATCAAGGACCCGGTCACCCGCTCAAAGCTGGCCGAGCTCGCCACCATTGTCGAAACCGAGCGCTTGCTGTCGTATGAAGCCCTCGGCAATGCCGTCGTCGGCCGGCCGGCTGCCTTCGGCGGTGCTCTCGGCGTGGTGGTGACCAAGGAAAACCTGCCCAGGTTTGCGCAACTCTGCAACCAGATCGTCGGTCCGTTATCGCAGCTCAAGGCCGGCAGCCGCTGGGCCCCCCTCGATGGGGAGACGGAAGCCTGGTACCGGCAGTCCTACGCCAACCACGCCGGTGGCGCGCCTCAGGTCAAGCGCATGGTTCTGGCGACGCGGGGACTCGGGCTGCCGCGCTAACGAAGGAGCCATCGTGGAGCTTGCCCTCGACGACCGCCATGACGAGTTGCGGCGAATCGCTCGTCAACTCTTTCACGCCCGAAGCTCACTGGCGGAGGTGCGGGCGTTGGAAGAGGACGAGATCGGATACTCGCGTCCGTTGTGGAGAGAGATGGCAGCGCTCGACTGGATCGGTCTCGGGCAGCCGGAGACGCATGGCGGCTCGGGCGGCGCACTGATGGACGTCGTCATGATCTATCTGGAAATGGGCCGAGCGCTCGTTCCCAGCCCTCACCTGGCCTCGGCCGTGATCTGCGGCAGCACGCTTGTTGCTGAAGGTAACCCGGCTCGAGCGGACCTGCAGGCATCCCTGTTTTCCGGCGACGTGATCCTGGCACCGGCGCTCTTCGAGGTGACGCCGGTCTACTCTCCAGCCCGTGCCGCCGTGCGGGCCCGGTCGGTGGCGGGTGGCTTCCGGCTGGAGGGAACCAAGCTGCTCGTTCCGTACCTCCACGGGGCGGAGCAACTGC
>JBPYFF010000457.1:0-13335 GCA_051984455.1 Acidimicrobiales bacterium
CCCGCGACTACCTCGCTGTGCGGCCCCCAGGTGAATGCCGCGACGGCCGCGCCCAGCTGACGTGCTTCGGTAAGCAACTCGAGGGAAACGGGGAGGGCTTTGCCTTCGGATGCCTCAGCAACAACCCAGATCTCATCCACTGCCATGATTGCGCGCTCCGCTCCTCGCTAAGAAACGAGTCAGATGACTTTCAGCTGCTCAAGGAACGCCACGATCCTCTCGTAAGCGTCGCCCTCGTCAACCACGATTTCGCCGCCCTGGCGTTCCTCGGCCGGCTCGACCGACAGGATCTCCTGCCGACTACCGGGCAGCCCCACCTGATCGGCGCCGACACCCAGGTCTGCCACGGTCAGCACGTCGACAGGCTTGCCCTTCGCGGCCATAATCCCCTTGAAGGACGGGTACCGAGGCTCGACGACACCGGCCGTGACCGTGATGAGCGCCGGCAGCGAGCACTCCACTTCGTCGTAGCCCGCCTCAGTTTGGCGCTGGACTTTCACCGTCCCGTCCGCCACCTCGACGTGCTTGGCAAAGGTGATGGACGGAAGTTCCAGCAGCTCCGCCAGCTGGACCGGGAGGGTTCCCGTGTAGCCGTCGGTCGACTCCGTTGCGGCCAGCACCAGGTCGGCCTCGGCTCTCTTGACGGCCGCAGCCAGCACCCTCGCCGTTCCGAGCGCGTCCGTGCCCTTCAGCACGTCGTCGCTGACCAGTATCGCCTTGTGGGCACCCATGGCCAGCGCGGTGCGAATTCCACTGACCTCGCTGTTGGGCGCCATCGACACGAGGGTCACTTCGCCGCGGCCGGCCTTGTCGACGAGCTGCAGGGCCATCTCGACCCCGTACGAGTCCGAATCGTCAAGGATCAGCTTGCCCTCTCGCACCAGGGTGTGGGTTGTCGGATCAAGCTTCCCGGGACTGGCGGGATCAGGGATCTGCTTGACACAGACGGCAACGTTCATGCCGAGATTGTTCTCCACCGAGACCCCCCTGCACCACTCCGGCGGGAAAAGACACCACCCGACGGCACGGCAGGTGAACGGCCCGGTGACGGGCGTTGGCGGTGGCGGCCTCGGGCGACCGCAGGTTTCGGCGTGGCCCGGTGGTAGCGTCGCCGGGCAGGGGCAGGCGCTGCCGAAAGGGCGGAGTCAACAGCTCGCAGACGGCCGGGTGTCCGCAGGGACAGCAGGTCTGGGTTCGCGTGAGGGAGGAATGAAAGCAGCCGACGGAAGGCATGATGAGGTGCGACTGGCGGTGCCGGCGATGCCGGAATTCCTCCGGTTGGCCCGGGTTACCGCCGCCGGCCTGGCCAGCCGGCTCAGCTTCACTTTCGACGAGGTCGACGATCTCCGGCTGGCCATCGACGAGCTGTGCTTCGGACTGACCGGGCCAGATGGACGGCTCGGTACCGTGGACCTCTGTTTCCTCGTCCGGAATAGCGGGCTCGAGGTCGAGGGTGAGGGCCACTTCGAGGACGAGCATCGCGTGACGCAGCTCTCGGAGCTGTCAACGGTGATCCTGCGAGCGCTGGTGGACGAGTTCGAGTGGTGGCCGGGACGACCAGATCCTGGCTTTCGCATGGTCAAGCGCTGCGCTGTCTGGTAATCGATGGCCTTCGAGCCGAGCGAGCGAGCCGAGGTCCGGGAGAAGTTCGCCGAGCTGGCATCGACGGGAGACCGCCGGCTGCGTGATGAACTGGTTGAGGCTCACATCGGGCTGGCGGAGTACCTGGCCCGTCGGTTTTCCAACAGGGGGGAGCCGCTGGACGATCTCGTCCAGGTGGCGTTGATCGGCCTGGTGAAGGCGGTCAACCGGTTCGATCCCAACCGGGGGGTGGAATTTTCCACCTACGCGACGCACACGATCGCAGGGGAGCTCAAACGGCACTTTCGAGACAAGGGCTGGGCGGTGCGGGCGCCCCGGAGGATGCAAGAGCTCTACCTGAGGTTGACCCAGGTCGTGAGCTCGCTCGGCCAACAGCTGGGGCGCTCCCCCACGATCGCGGAGCTGGCGACCCAGACCCAGGTTTCCGAAGAAGAGGTGCTCGAAGCCCTCGAAGCTGGACAGGCTTACCGGTTCGCTTCCCTCGACGTACCGAAGGGAGGGAGTGAGGACGGCGACACCATCGGCGAGGGCCTGGGCGAAGATGATCCCGACCTGGCCAACGCCGAGAGCCGGGTCGTGCTCTCCCCGCTCATGGCCAAACTGGCGCCGAGGCAGCGGCAGATCATCCGGCTGCGCTTCTTCGAAGGGCTCACCCAGTCCGAGATCGCCAGCCGGCTCGGCATCAGTCAAATGCACGTGTCCAGGTTGCTGGCCCGTAGCGTGGCGGAGTTGCGCGCCGCCGGGCTCGAGGCAGACGAGCGGGCCTGAAGCCGAGCCCGAGGTCAGGAAGCGGAGCCCGAGGTCAGGAAGCGGAGCCCGAGGTCACCATGAAGCTTCTGTTGTTGGTCAACGCTTCCGCATCGTCGGTCACCCCCCGGGCGCGGGTCGTCATCCAGAAGGCGTTGGCGGCCGACCACGAGGTGACCTTCGCCGAGACCAGCCGCCGGGGCCACGCCTCCCGCCTCGCCCAGGGGGCGGCCGCGGACGGACTCGGGGCGGTGGTCGTGCTCGGGGGGGATGGAACCCTCAACGAGGCGGCCAACGGGCTGGCCGGTTCCGGGACTGCGCTCGGCGTGCTCCCGGGAGGCTCCACCAACGTGTTCGCCCGCACCATCGGGGTCACCAACGACCCGATCGAAGCCACGGGCGAACTACTGGCCGCCCTCGGTCGGAACTCGGTCCGGCGCATCGGGCTCGGCAATGTCAATGGCCGGTACTTCCTCTTCCACGTCGGGATGGGCTTCGACGCTGCCGTCGTCGAGCAGGTCGAGCGCCGCGCGACGTTGAAGCGATACGCCGGTCAGGCGTTGTTCGTCTATGCCGCAATCCTCACCTGGTTTCGTCACTACGACCGGGGCCGGCCACGATTCGCCGTCCATATCGGCCCTCACGGTGATCACGGTCCGGACGAGGTGATCGACGACGCCTACTTCGCCATCTGCCTCAAGACCAATCCGTACACGTTCCTTGGCAGCCGGCCGCTCGACGTCGCCCCGGATGCCGGGTTGGACAGCCGTTTGAGCTTTCTGACCTTCCGTACCCTCGCGGTGCCTCCCCTGCTGAAAGTGACAGCATCCGCCCTTCGGGGCCGGGGCGGGAAGCGTCTCGGGCAGTACCGGCGGGTGGCGTACGCCAGCGACCTTGAAGAAGTAAGCGTGACCGGCTTCGGCCCGTTTCCGTATCAGGTCGACGGGGACTATCTCGGTGACGCCGAGCGGCTCCACATCCGCTACGAGCCCGACGCTCTCAGCCTCATCGTTCCCTGACACGCGGGATCGGGCCCGGCGGGTCAGGCCCGCAACACGTCCCTCGCCAACTTGGCCCGGTTGGTGATGATGCCATCGACACCGGCCGCGGCCAGTTCTCGAATCCGGTCAGGCTCGTCCACTGTCCAGGTGTTGATCGCGATGCCAGCCCGGTGGGCGGCGTCGATCAGCTCCGGGGTCACGGCGGCGTGATGGGGGTGAAGCGCGGCGTGGCCCCGATCAACCACCGAGTCGAGCGCCAGCCGCTGGTCGAAGCCCGGCGGAGTGAGCCACGCAGTGCAGATGGTTGGATCGACCCCCCGGACGGCGTCTGCGGCCGTGAGGTCGAACGACGAAACCACCACCCTCTCCGGCAGGTTCCGCTCGGCGACGAAGGTGGCGACCAGAACGGCAAGCGGATGGGCCGGGTCGAACCCCGGCTCGCCCGGCAGGTCCTTGAGCTCGATGTTGATAAAGAGGTCGCCGCATGCCAGCACCGCGGCTTCAAGGAGCGGCACGTATGCGGGCAGGTCAGCCACTTTGAGTGCTGCAACCGGTCCAAGACCCGGGATCTGGGCGTCATGATGCACGACCAGCGCACCATCATCGCTGAGACGGACGTCGAGTTCGACACCATCCGCCCCCACCCGACGAGCCTCCCAAAAGGCGTCGAGGGTGTTCTCCGCCGGACCCGAGAGCGCCCCTCGATGGGCGAGCACCGCGACCATGCTGACATTTTCCCAGGCCGTGGTATTGACGCCTTGCGGATGGAACGATCTGGCCATACGCTGATGTCAGGTTTTCGACGGGTTGGGCGTTCTCCCGCATGTGAACGTTTTCACACCCCGGTTTCCGTGGAGGCGTTGTGGCGTTAACCTGGAGCCGCTCGATCGAGTGGGATCTGGACGATTGGCGGGATCGGGCGGCGTGTCGGGACACCGACCCTGACTTGTTCTTTCCCGTCGGGACAACCGGACCGGCCATTGAGCAGATCGAGGCGGCCAAGGCGGTGTGCCGCCAGTGTGAGGCGCAGGCTGCCTGCCTGGAGTTCGCGATTACGACCAATCAGGAATCGGGCATCTGGGGGGGAACGTCCGAAGAAGAACGGCGGAAGGTTCGCAAGGCGTGGCTGGCAGCCCGGCGGCGGGCCTCCTGAGCGGCTGAAACCCGGCCGGTCAACTAACTGCTCTCCTGGCCCCCGCCTTCCCCGCTGTCGCCGTCGTCGAGGTTGTCACGGGCGTAGACCGGGATCAGGACCTCGACGACGGTTCCCTGGTCGGAGAACATGGCGATCCGGCCGGCAAGCTGGGTGGTGACCAGGTCGCGCACAATCGACAGGCCGAGGCTGGAGGTGTCCTCAATCGAGAAGCCATCGGGCAGGCCGGTGCCATTGTCACGAACCTGGACCAGGAGCTCTCCGTCGTCCCGCTTGAGACCGATGTGAACCTGGAGAGGCCGGCCCGGGTAGACGCCGGGGGGAAAGGCGTGCTCGGCCGCATTCTGTAACAACTCGGTCAGAACGACCGCCAGCGGCGTCGCCACCTCGGCCGGGACCTCGCCCGCTTCTCCGTCGTAGCCGATCCGCATGGGCCGCTCGGGCGCGACGAGGTCCTCAGCCATGCGCAACAACGAGGGCAAGATGTCATTGAAGTCGACCTGGTCAGACGCGTCCCTTGACAGGATCTCATGCACGAGGGCGATGGAGCGCACCCGCCGCTCGGCTTCCTCGAGCGCCCCTTTTCCCCGCCCTGCTTCGAGACGCCTGGCCTGCAACCTCAGGAGGGAAGAAATGGTTTGCAGGTTGTTCTTGACCCGGTGATGGACTTCGCGAATGGCGGCGTCCTTCGAGAGCAACAACCGGTCTCGCGAGCGCAGATCCGACACGTCCCGGACCAGGACCACTGCGCCGGTGACCAGGCCGTTCTCCAGTAACGGGATACAACGGGTCAGCACCGCCACTTCCGGCCGCCGCTCAACTTCCTCGGTGACGGGGAGGGCGGTGGTAAATGCCCTCGAAACCGCCGTCTCCTCGATGCCGGCCTCGTCCAGCCGCATGCCCTCGACATTCGAATACATGCCGATGCGATGGAGGGCGTTGATGGCATTGGGTGACGCATATTCGACCCGACCGGTGGAATCGAGAACGAACACGCCATCGCCGACCCGGGGCGCCTCGCTGGTGACGACATCGTCGACCGGAAAAGGGAATTCGCCGTTGGTGATCATGCGAGCGAAACGGTCGAAGACGTCGACATAGACACGTTCCAGTTCGCCCGGCCGCCGGCCGACGGAGAGAGCCGACTCCCGGGTCAGCACGCCGACCATCTCGCCCTGCCAGCGAACCGGGATACAGACCAGGCGGCAGCGTTCGTTTCGGCTCGGAATGCCCACTTCGCCTTCCACGATGCTGCCCAGCCGCCAGCAGCGAGAGACCAACGGTCGTTCCACCTCGTCGATGACATGGCCGACCATGTCCTCCCGGTGGAGCGTCTGGCTGGTGGTTGGCCGAACCTGGCCGAGCACGACGAAGCGATCGGAGCCACCGTCGAGGGGAACAAACAAGAGCAAGTCGGCGAAGCACAGGTCCGACAGCATCCCCCACGACCCGACCAACCGGTGAAGGTGCACAAGGGCAGGTCCCTCCAACCGCGTGTAATCCCGGGCCAGCTCGGCGACCGTCGCCATATCAGTTCATGGTACGGAAAACCAGCACCCTGCCCCGGTCACGGCGGTCATTTTCGGTCTGACCGCCGCTGTCGGCGCCCGCCGGGCACTCAGCCCCACAAGGCCTCCCCCAACCGCACGAGCCCCGCCAGGTCGTAGATATCGGTCTCGAAGTACGGCACGGTCGCGACGAAATCCACGGGGACCGCCAGATTCGACCGCTGCTTGGCCTCGCGTTGGGCGACTACCTCGAAGTTGCGAAAGCTCTCCCCAACCTCCTGGAGCACCCGCATCACCTGTTCTCGGTCTTCCCCTGTCGCGGCGGCAGCCTTTTCTGCCACCACATCGACGTGTGACGACAGCCATTCCGCTCTCCTGGCGGCCCCCTCATCGAGGAAATAGCCGGGCAGCATCTTGTTGAGAACGAGGGCTCCAAGATCAAACCGCTTTCCCGCCAGCACGCCGATAAAGAACTCAGCTTCATGGACCGGTGCGGCCTCAAGCGTGCTGACGACCACGAACGTGGTACGCCAGTCGTGCAGCAGCCGCTCCACCGTCTTCGCTCGCTCAACAAAGCCTTCGTGCATCGTCTGAAACAAGATGAAGAATTCGGCAATGTCCTCCAGGAACTGCGATCCCAGGATGCGGTCGGCGATCTGGTAGAAGGGCCGCGACGCCACGTTGATCATTCGCCTCCTGTACGGAACGATGAGAAGGCGAAGGAGACGGGAAGAAAAGAAGTCGGCCATCCGCTGCGGCGCCTCGATGAAATCAAGCGCGTTTCTGCTCGGTGGGGTGTCGACGACGATGAGGTCGTAGTTCCCCTCCACGTGCAGCTCGTAGAGCCGTTCCATCGCAATGTACTCATGGCTTTGAACGAATCGGCTCGAGATATTCTGGTAGAGCGGATTCTCGAGGATCCGGGCCGCCGTTTGCTTATCGGGAGCGTGCCGGCGAACGAGGTCGTCCCAGCTCTGCTTGGTGTCGACCATCGCGGCCCACAGCTCGCCTCGTGGCTCGGGGAGCCTGGCGCGGGCAAACGCCTCGCGAGGCACGACGGTCTCGGCGTTGCCAAAGCCGGCGATGCCGAGGGCGTTGGCCAACCGTTTGGCGGGGTCGACGGTCACCACGAGCACTTTCCCACCTTGCTTCAGCGCCGCCATCACGGCGGCCGCAGCCGCGGTGGTCGTCTTGCCCACTCCTCCAGAGCCACAGAAGATCACGATCTCTTTGGCCGCGAGCAGCGCCTCCATCGACGCCGGCATTTCCTCAGCTGAAGGGCGGGGCGGCATGTTTCCTCAATACCCCAGTTCGGCGGAAAGTGCCTCGGCCACCTGCCTGGTCGAACGGAGCCCGTGCGACCGTACGAAGAGGTAAGGGACGTACAGCATCGGTACCGAGGAAGGGATTGCCGCCCGTAGGCGCTCGAGGTGCTCGGTCCGAGTCCGCCTGAGGGTGACGGCCAACCGAGCCCCGTCGAACAGCGGCTGAACCGAGCCGCCAAGGGCGTCATCCAGCACACCGACTCCGTCAGGCTGGTCGAGCCGCTCGAACACCTCCTCCTCACCCCTCCCGAAGAGCTCGGGAAGGACGCGGTTGACGACGATCGCGGCCAGGTCGACGGTGGTCTCGGTTGCGACCCGCTCCTGCAGCTCGATGGTCTCGCTCACCGGCATCTCCTCGGGAGTGGCCACAATGACGAGACCGGTGACCGCCGGGTCGCTGAGGATGTCGAGCATCCAGCCCGTCTGTTGTCGAACCAGCCCGACCTGGACGAGCTGATTGATCGCTTGTGGCGCCGCCAGCTGACCAACGATGTGACCTGTGGGTGAGGCGTCAACCACGACCAGGTCGTAGTGACGCTGCAGCACTTCCCAGCACAGCTTGCCGACCGTGACGATCTCCTTCACGCCCGGTGCCGCGGTCGCCACGAAGTCGAAGGTCCGGGCGAGGGGTCCAATGCGAGCAACAAGGGGAATCTTCAACTGCAGGCTGAGGTACTGCTTCAGCGAGGCTTCGGTGTCCATCGACATCGCCCACAGGTTCGGCTGGATCTCCCTCTCCTCGAACCTGGTCGGCCCGGTCTCAAAGAACTCGGCCAGATTGCCTTTGGCGTCGACCTCACAAACCAGCGTTCGCTTGCCCCGTCCAGCCCCGAGCATGGCGAGGGCGGCGGCGATGGTCGTCTTTCCGACGCCGCCCTTGCCGGTAATGAAGATCAGCTTTCGCTCGAGCAGGCCTCCTGTCGGGGGGGGCATTCCGGTGGCGGAAGTGGTCGGCGCGTCTACGAAACCGTTCGGGCACCGAAGCCGACCCGCCGGTCCTCCGTCGGGCTGCCGATTTCGACGTAAGCGATTTTGGCGGCGGGAACACCGACCCTTCGTCCCTTGCGGTCGGTCAGCCAGAAGATCCCGGCGTCGGACGTCAGGGCCTCACCGAGCTGCTTGGCCAGCCTGTCCGCGTCGGCGTCATCGCCGAGCTCGACCTCGATCTCCCTCGGCGACTGAGTCACACCGATTCGAACTTCCACGGGCGCCGCTCCTCTTGCTCGTCGTCTGCTTCTCAGCTCCGCCGTCCTTGGTCCCACTCATGGTAGGCGCCCGTTTCCACTATCGAGGCGGGCGGCGGGCCGGGCGGTTGAGGTCAGCCGGCGGGCGGGGCGGTTGACGTTCATCTCGTCACAGGCCCTCGATACCGTTGTGGTATGACGCAGCAACCGGCGACGACCGAACGAGGGCAGCGGTGGGCCGGCACCATGACCGGCCACCGAGGAGGCGTTGACGGGATTGACGTCCGCTTCGCCCATGCCAGCCCGGCTCCCCTGGCGGGACGGATCGAGCTCGCCCGCCGGGAAGAGCGGGAGCGGATCGAGGAGCTCACCCTGTCTCCCGGGGCGACGCGCGCCAAAGGCGCGGGGACGCGGGCCCGGCCCGAGCCGCCGGATCCGTTGCGGACCTGCTTCGAGCGAGACAGGGACCGCATCCTGCATTGTCCGGCATTCCGGCGCCTGGCCGGCAAGACGCAGGTCTTCATCTTTCCCGACGACCATCAGCGCACCCGGCTGACCCATGCCCTCGAGGTCACCCAGGTCGCCACTGCCATTGCCAGGACATGCCGGCTGAATGTGGCGCTCACCGAGGCCATCGCGCTCGGGCACGACTGTGGCCACGGCCCAGGCGGTCACGCCAGCGAGGACGCCCTCTCACCGTTCATCACCGGCGGGTACGACCACGCCGTCTGGGGGGCGGATGTCGTCCTCGCCCCGCTCAACCTGTGCGCCGAGACGTTCGACGGGATCCGCAATCATTCCTGGTCAAGGCCGGCGCCATCGACTCCCGAAGGGGTGGTCGTCAGCTGGGCGGACCGGATCGCCTATGTCTGCCACGACTTCGAAGACGCGGTGTCGGCCGGCATCGTGTCCCGCGAAATCCTGCCGGCCGATGTTCGAGCTCGGTGCGGTCTGACTCGGAGCCAGCAACTGGGCGCCTTCATCGGCGCAGTGATCGAGACGGTGACCACGACCGGTTACGTGGGAATGCCCACAGAGATGGCCGAGGCTCTGGCCGAGTTCCGGGCGGTCAACTACGACAACGTCTACATGCGGCCGGCATCAATCGCCCAGGCGGCCGCGGTGATACGGGTGCTGCAGGCCCTCGCCGAGTACTTCGCAGACCGGCCCAACGCCATCCCGGGGACGTCCCCGGTTGAAGGTCTGGTCGCGGGCAGCGAGGGCGCGCTCCGCGCTGCCGTCACCTACGTGGCCGGGATGACCGACCGCTTCGCTTGCCGAACGGCCATTTCCACACTGGGTTGGCATCCTGACGATCTCCCGCGCTCGGTCGCGAGCAGCTGACGACCAGGACTCAGTCAGTGCCGCTCCAGCTCTTCCAGCCACAACGGGGCGTGGTGGCGAGCCCACCTGCGACTGATCCGGCCGCCGACCATGGAACGAAGTGATTCGGGGTCACCCACAGCCATCATGACGTGACCCGTGATGGTGCAGAACAACGCGATGGCGATCCAGTCATGCACAAAGGTCGCGCCGGTCCGCCATCGGAGAGGCCACGGCTTGTACCAGCGCATGATGGAGCCGGTTGCCAGCATCACGAGAATCGCTCCGGCGGTGAAGGCGGCGTTGATCTTCTGGCCGGGATTGAACTTCGCGAGCGCGATACCGCTCTCCCGACCGCGACGCCAGCCCCGCTGGCGGAACCACTGGCGGTCGCCCGGCAACCACCGGTTGAGCCGCCTGACGTCGGCCCGAAACGCCCGACCCCAGCGGGGACCGAGTGCCGCCAGCAGCAGCGGGACGGGCAACGCCAGCCCGGCATAGACGTGAATCGTCTTGACCACCTCGCGGCGTCCCACCATGGCCGAGATGTCCGGCACGTACAGGGCCGCGGCCGTCGTCATGACGACGGCGAAGAGGCCGGCGTTCATCCAGTGAAGGGCGCGCTCGACCGCGTCGAACCGCTTTACCGACCCGCCTTTCTCAGTATTCTGAGCCACGCCGCGGTGCGGTGACTCCCGGCCGCCAGATCCGGGCGGTCCGGGCCCCGTCGAGTCGGTCTCAGGTGGTGGGACGGTCGCGCCGTTCATTGCTCTTCCCTACCCATGCGTCCACGTCGTAGCCGCGCTCCTCCCAGTAACCCGGTTCGACCTCGGGGACCACCGTGACGCGTGACAGCCACTTGCAGGACTTGTACCCGTACATGGGTGCCACATAGAGACGAACCGGTCCGCCATGGGTGTCGGAGATCGGTCCGCCCTCCATTCGGTAGGCGGCAATGACGTCGGGCCGGCGGGCCTGCTCGATGGTCAAGCTCTCCGTGTACGTACCGTCGAACGAGCGGAAGCTGAGCGCCTTTGCCCCCGCCCTGAGACCGGCAGCGTCGAGCAGCACGGAGAGCTGGACGCCGGTCCACGGCACCCGTGGGACCCGCCAGCCAGTGACGCACTGAAAATCCCGCACCAGCTCCGTCGGTGGCATGGCCTGCAAATCCGCGAGCGAGAGATCGAGCGGGTGATCGACCAGGCCGTCGACCGTGAGGCGGTACCTGGCGGCACTGCGGTGGGGGAGCGAACCGACCACCGAATAAATGCGAAACCGGCCTGCCGCCGGGATCAGCTGGGTCAATCCGGTCGGGTCGGCGACCTGGACCGGCGCCATCACCCGACTCAGCCAGTCCTGGATGCGCGCACCACCGAGGATTCCAGCCGCGCCCAGGCCAAGCATGCCAAGCACCACCCGCCGACCCACGGGCTTGCCGCCCTGCGTGGGAGAAGATTCTTCTCCGCGGTCGACCTCCACGGTGCCCGTTCTACGGCACGGGGCCGGGCAAGAGCGCGCCGGTCACCGGATTGTGAGTTCCGGACGAAAGACCCGGCTGGCGCCTCGGCTCACAATCTCGGCTGCGATGGAGCCGAACGCTTCGGTGGCCTCTCCGCCGGGGTCGGCCACCGTGATGGGCCGGCCGACATCGCCCCCTTCCCTCAGCGCGGGAACCAACGGTATCTGTCCGAGCAACGGAACTCCGAGATCAGCGGCCAGCATGGCGCCCCCGCCCCGGCCGAACAACTCGTAGCGGGTGCCATCGCCCGCGGTGAACCAGCTCATGTTCTCGATGACCCCGCGCAACGGCAGGTTGATCTTCTTGGCCATATAGGCCGTCCGTTGAGCCACCCGCTGGGCAGCGGGCTGGGGCGTGGTTACGACGTACACCTCCGAGCGCGGGAGGTACTGAGCCATGGACAAGGCGACGTCGCCCGTGCCGGGCGGCATGTCGATGAGCAGGAAGTCAAGCTCACCCCAGTAGACATCGACGAGGAATTGCTCCAGCGCCTTGTGCAACATCGGGCCGCGCCACATCACCGGCTGGTCGTCATCGACAAAGAACCCAATCGAAATGCACTTCACGTCGAACGCGACCGGCGGCACGATCAGGTCGTCGATCACCACCGGGTCGTGATCGATGCCGAGCATCTTCGGAACGGAGAAGCCATACACGTCGGCGTCGAGGATGCCCACTTCGTGCCCCTGACGCGCCAGCGCCACGGCCAGGTTGACGCTGACCGAGGACTTCCCGACGCCGCCCTTGCCGGATGAGATGCCGAGAATCCTGGTTCGGCTGGTCGGATCCTGAAAGGGGTTGGTCCGTCCTTCCTCGTGACCCAGGCGCTGGCCAGTGGCGCCCGGTGCGGTTGCCGCGCCGCCGGATCCGCCCGATCCGCCGGAGCCGTGACGGGCCCGCATCTTGTCTCGCACCCGGCTGAGCTCGGCCTCCGTCATCACGGTCAGGTCGACCGTGACATCCTCCACCTCGGGCACGGGAGCCAGGGCCGCCGTCACCCGCTCGCGTATCTCGGTCTGCATGGGGCATCCGGCGACGGTGAGGGCAACGGTGATCGCGACCCGCGAACCCCGCACGGAAATGTCCCTCACCATGTCAAGGTCGACGATGCTCATGTGGAGCTCTGGATCCATGACCGGATGGAGCGCCTCCAGCACCTGATCCTCAGTCAATGGCATCCCATCCTCCGGGTCTCCGGGGTGTCCCGGTCGTTCACCGCCTCGAAAAGCCCCTCGAGAAGCCTCGAGAAGCCTCGAGAAGGACGCGGCCAGGATTTGCACTACGTCCATAGGTAGAATACTGGTCGTGGACGGGTATCCCCAACAGCCAGGCCCGGCGGGAAGTGACTCAACTCCCCTCACGGACGCTGAGTTCTCGGCCGCGGTCGTCGCCGTCACCAGCGCGTTCGGGGATCCGACCCGCCGCCAGATCTATCTGTTTGCCCGCGAGCTCGACGACGGGGTGACAGCAGGCGAGGTTGCCGAGCGGTTCACCCTCCATCCGAACGTCGCCCGGCATCACCTCGACAAGCTGGCGGCAGGCGGCTACCTCGAGGTTTCTGCATCCCGCGGCCCGCAGGGCGGCGCCGGCCGGCCATCGAAGCGCTATCGCGTGTCCGGGCCGGCGGCCGGCCTGGAAGTCCCCCTCAGGGGCGATGACCTGATGATCACCCTTCTTGGCCGGGCCCTCGCCCTGCTGTCGCCCGCGGACGCCGAGGCGATGGCCGAGGAGGTGGGTGAGACGTACGGCCGCGAGCTGGCTGCCCACATGTCACCCGGGGCAGGTCAGCGTTCGTTTCGAGCGGCATTGCATGCCGTCGCCGACGCGCTGACCGCCCATGGATTCGCGGCTCACGCCGAAGCCCGGGGAACGTCGCTGGTGTTGATCAAGGAAAGTTGCCCATTCTTCGATACGGCCAAGCAGCACCCCGTGATTTGCGCCGTCGACCGGGGCATGGTCCGGGGAATGCTCAG
>JBPYFF010000458.1:0-2830 GCA_051984455.1 Acidimicrobiales bacterium
GCCACGCCGAGCGGTGCGAGTACCCCGTGGTTGATGGCGTTGTTGAGGAACAGCACCTTGCCCGGCTCGACGATGATCGAGGCCAACGGCAGCAGGTGGTGGCTGACCAGGAAGTGGACGCCGTTGCCAGCCCAGGTGGTGACCTTGTCGACCGCCGGACCGATCGCCCAGATCCCGAGCAAAGCCATCCCGCCGCCGGTGATGCCGGCGGAGAAGTTGTCGATGAGCATCTCGAATCCGGGCTTGACCTTGTCCTTGATGAGGCCGTCGAACAGTTTGAGGATGAACGCGGCGAGCGGGCCGATGATCATCGCGCCGAGGAACATCGGAATGTTCGCGCCGACGACGATGCCGACCGTGGCGACCGCGCCGACGACCGCGCCCCGCTGCCCGTGGACCAGCCGTCCACCGGTGTAGCCGATGAGCACCGGCAGAAGTACCAGGATCATCGGACCGACGAGTTGGGCCAGGAACTTGTTGGGGATCCATCCGGTCGGGATGAACAGGGCGGTGATCAGGCCCCAAGCGATGAACGCGCCGATGTTGGGCATGACCATGCCGGCGAGGTAGCCGCCGACTCGTTGGATCGACGCCTTGATTCCGGTACCCGTGACCGGAGGCGTGTAGGGCATAGCCATTGGTGGGACTCCTCTGGGGGTTGGGACGGGCGGGATGACGAGGCAGCTGGCGACCTTGGTCAGGTCGCGGCGGAGGTCAGCTCCTCGGGTGGGTAGATACGGACACGGTGACGTTGGAGGTCGTCCGGACCCGGCATCCGGCTGCCGGGCAGGCTGACCGCTGCCGCGGCCCACGCAAGCGCCTCGGCCAGGGCGTCGCTGCCCTTGGCCCCGGCGGCGAGGAACCCGGCCAGGAGAGCGTCACCGGCACCGACCGCGCTGCGCGGCCGGTCTACGGGAGCGCCCCCAACGACGACGCCGTCGTCATCAACCAGGACGGCGCCATCGGCGCCGAGGCTGGCCAGGACGGCGCCCGCACCCCACGATCTGAGCTCGCGGGCGGCTTGCACGACGTCGCCGAGCGTCCCGAGCTCGCGCCCGACCACCTCCGCAAGCTCGTCGCGGTTGGGTTTGACCAGTTCGGCACCGGCGAGGGCGGCGGCACGCAGCGCTGGTCCACTGGTATCGACGGCCAGCCGGACCCCGGCCGTGATGAGTTGTTCGCACAGCTGCCCGATCGAGCTGGATGACAGGCCCGGCGGCGTACTGCCGCAGACCACCACCCAGTCCACGGTCGCTTCGCTTTTGGACTGACCAGCGAAGGCGAGCAACTCCGTCAGCACGGTCTCGAGGTCGACCGGGGACAGCGTCGGGCCCGGCTCATTGATCTTTGTGATGGTGCCGTCCGGCTCGGCCAGTGTGAGGTTCGAGCGGGTGTGACCGGTAATCCACACACAGATGGGGTCAACGCCCTCGGTGCGCAGGAGCCGAACCAGCTGCTCGCCCTCCTCGCCGCCGCACGGCAGCACGGCACGCGAGGCCACCCCGTTGGCCAGCAGCGCACGGGTCACGTTGACCCCCTTGCCGCCCGGATCGACGTGCGAGGCAGCGCCCCGGATGACCTTGCCTCGGCGCAACGCATCGATCTCGACGGTGCGATCGAGGCTGGGGTTGAGAGTCAACGTGATGATCATGCCCGGATCACCCGGACGCCTTCGGCCTCGACGTCGACGACCAACTCGTCGTCGAGGCCGGTATCGGTGATCAATAGGTCCAGGTCGGCCAGCGAGCCGAACTTGGCGAGATAGTCAATGCCGATCTTCGTATGGTCGGCGAGCAGTACCGCTCGGCGGGCCGCGCTTATCATGGCCCGCTTCACCGCCGCCTCGGCCGGATCAGGAGTGGTCAAGCCGCGCTCCACCGAGCAGCCGTTGGTGCCCATGAAGGCGACGTCGACGTACAGGTCGGCGAGTGGTCGCAGCGCCCAATCGTCCACAGTGGCCAGGGTCTTGCCGCGCACCCTTCCGCCGAGGACCAGAACGTTGAGATTCGGCCGCGGGCCGAGAATGGCAGCGATCGCGGGCGAGTTGACCACGACGGTCAGCTCGCGGTCGACCGGCAGCGCTTGGGCCAGGCGCGCGGTCGTGGTTCCGGCGTCCAGGATGATCGCGCCGTCTTCGGGCACCTCAGCCAGGGCGACCTTGGCGATACGTTCCTTCTCGGCGGTGAGCACGGCATCGCGGGCGGCCAGCGCCGGCTCGAAGCCGATGCGCTCCACCGGGATAGCCCCGCCGTGGACGCGGCGCAGCATGCCGGCCCGCTCCAGGATGGTCAGGTCGCGGCGAATCGTCTCAGCCGTCACGGCGAAGGTCTCGGCCAGCCCGGCAACGTCGACCCGGCCTTGGGTCCGCGCGACCTGGAGTATCTCGGCCTGACGCTCTTCCGCATACATGGGTTCACCGCCGTTTCAGTTTTGCTTGTCCAGTATTTACTTCCGTTTGTGTGGGATGTCAAGACCCAGAGTTGGCTGACGGTCGGTACACAGCCGTGGCCAGGACCGAGCTGCACTGTGGGGTAGGCGGTGACGTGGTTCGTGTGCGGCAGCTCGTCCGTACGTACGTCGAGCGGTGCGGCTAACCGAAACCGAGTGGGTGAAGGCCATCACTGCCGCCAGTGAGCTTGCCCGCAACACCCTGGTTCACGGTGGTGGAAGGACGTGACCAAGTTTCGTGCGGACCTGGCCGGGATGCGACCGGTCCGGTCTTCCTGCCTTGGTGTGGGCAACTGTCGGGGCCGGTGAGCGCCTCGGCGGGTGGCGCCGCTGCGGCTTCCCGCGCAGAAGGCGGCGCAGCCGGCCATTAGGAGCGCGGCCC
>JBPYFF010000459.1:0-9312 GCA_051984455.1 Acidimicrobiales bacterium
CTCTCGACATCCTGCTGGCTGGACAGGGTCGGCAACCAGACGACCTTTGCGCCCAGGCGAAGAGCCACATCGACCGCGGCCGGGTTCAGACCACCGACCTCACGATCGCAGCAGATCCCGCCGAAGACCCGAACGCCGTCGGTGACCTGGTCGACCGCCCAGGCCAGCGCCGCCGTCGGGTAGTCGTGCGACTTGAGAACCAGGGCGGCGTGGCCGGCCGCGGCCGCGTCGCGGGCCGCCTCGAATGCGTCCACCGAGCGCTCCCGGTGGGCGTCGGGGGCAAAATGGCAATGCAGGTCGACGGCACCGGTGAGGTCGACGCGCGCCGCCACTCAGATCACTCAGATCACACCATCGGCCCGATAGCGGGCCAGCTCGCCGGCTGACAGACCGACGATTCCGTTCCAAACCTCGTGGTTGTGCTCACCCAGCCGGGGCGCCGGAGCCACGCGCTCAGGCCTGGCGCCATCCAGGCGAGGGGACGGCGCCTGCTGACGGTGGGGCCCTGCCACCGGATCGTCCACCGTCACCAGGTCGGCCCGAGCCTGCATGTGCGGGTCGGCGGCAATGTCGGCGGCTGAGTACGCCGTCCCGACCGGCACGTCGTGAGCGACGCACGCCGCCTCGACTTCGGCCGCGCTCAACGAGGACGTCCACGAGGCCACGATCCCGTTGATCTCGTCCGAGCGGGCCCCCCGTTGAGACAGCGTGGCCCACTCCGGGTCGCCGGCCAGCTCCGGCTTGCCCATTGCCTCACACAGCCGGCGGAAGTTGGCGTCTGAGCCGGCCACGATGCACACGTACTTGCGGTCGGCGGTGGGATAGTTGTCGAGCGGCGCCGAGTTGGGGACGCGGTTGCCCTCGCGCTCGCGCACAATGCCGAGCCGGTCGTAGCCGGCGATCGTCCACTCGAGCACCCGGAGGACCGAGCCGTACAACGGCGCATCGACCACGCCGCCGGCGCCGGTGCCCCCATCCGGGCGGTCCCGCCGGTACAGCGCGGCCACGACCGCTTCGGCTGCCAGGGCGCCCGTCAGGTAGTCGGAGATGGTGATGCCCGGTCTCACCGGTGGGCGATCCGGATAGCCGGTCAGGTACAGCAGACCGCCGTAGCCGATTCCCAGGCGGTCGAGCCCCGGACGCTGCGAATACGGGCCGTCCTGGCCGAACACGCTGATGCGAGCCCAAACCAGCCTGGTGTCGCAGGCATCGGGCCCGATGCCCCACTTTTCCATCGTGCCCGGCCGGAAGTTCTCGCAGACCACGTCGGCGGTCGCGACCAGCCGGCGGAACAGATCCTGCCCGGCCGGCTGGCGCAAGTCCAGCGTCACCCCCTTGCGTGCCCGACCCTCCACGGCCCAAAACAACGAGTACGGCCCCTCGGGCGATTCCACGAACGGGCCGATGGTCCGCATGAAGTCACCGCCGTCCGGCTGCTCGACCTTGATGACCTCCGCTCCCATCTCGCCGAGCAATCCGGCACAAAACGGCGCCGCGATGCGCGTGCCGACGTCGATGACGCGAATGCCCGAGAGCGGCGACGTCGCGGTCATGGAGTCAATCGCGATGCTCGGAGAAGACGTCCTGCATCGACGTCTTCTGCTGGCGCTTACCCAACGCGTCGAGCGCGGTCCTCGTGTTGTGCATCCAGTGGTGGGCCATGAAGTGGTACTCCCAGCTGGCCGACTGCCCCATCAAGTTGGCGGTGTGGTTGATCGAACGCTTGGTGACTTGAGCCGTTGTGGCCGGAACGAGGGCAATGCGCTCGGCCAGCTCCTTCACACGCGCCGGCAACTCCTCCGTCGGGACGACCCGGTTGACCAGCCCGAGCCGCCACGCCTCCTGGGCATCGATCTTCTCCCCTGTCCACAGGAACTCCTTGGCCTTGCGGATGCCGAGCTCCCACGGCTCCACCAGGAGCTCGACGCCCGCACCGGTCATGCGCAACACCGGGTTCTGGAAGATGGCATTGTCAGCGGCCACGATGAGGTCGCACATGCAGGCGAGCATCAGCCCGGCCGCAACACACGATCCCTGGACCGCCGCGATCGTCGGCTTGCGGAAGTCGTGGATCTTCCGGCAGCGCCCGTAGTACATCACTTCCTCGTGGCGAAACTTCCCTTCGGGCGTCTCTCGCATGGCGCTCCATTGGTCGGCTTCGGCTTGCCCCAGCATCGTCTTCAGGTCATGGCCTGACGAGAAGTGCTGGCCGCGGGCGGCGAGAACCACCACCCGCACGTCATCGTCGGCGTCGGCCTCATCGAAGGCGGCGTCGATCTCGTCGATCAGCTCCGTGCTCTGGGCGTTGGCGACCTCCGGCCGGTTCATGGTGATCGTCGCGACCGGCCCGTCCACTTCGTAGATCACGGTCTGAAAGCCCATCGAGTTCTCCTATCCCCGAGGCAAGCCGAGCACTCGCTCACCAACGATGTTGCGTTGAATCTCGTTGGTACCGGCCCAAATGGAAGCTCCCTGGTAGTACAACCAGGAACGCTGCCAGCGGCCCTCTCCCGGATTGGCGTCGGCTCCCTTCCACAGAGGTGCGGCCGGCCCGAGCACGGCCATGCCGGCATCGTGGAGTCGTTTGGACATCTCGCTCCAGTACAGCTTCAGGCTGCTGCCTTCGGGACCGGGCTCGAGGCCGCGCGCCAGGCGGCTCATGCTGCGCCAGTTGTGGAGCTGGAAGAGCCGAACTTCGACGTAGGCCTCGGCCAGCTGTTGACGCAGCCGGACGTCGTCGAAGCCACCTCTTTCCTGTGCCAGTCGCACGAGTTCCTCCAGCAGCTGGATGTGGATGACGAGCTGGCGAGGATTGGTGCCCCGCTCGTGGGAAAGAGTGGAGTTGGCAACTCGCCAGCCCTCTCCGCGGGGGCCGATCAGGCAACCGTCCGGTACGAAGGCGTCGCTGAAGAAGACCTCGTTGAACTCGGCGTCACCGGTCAGCTGCATCAGGGGCCGGACATCCACGCCCGGGTCGTGCATGTCGACCACGAGGTAGGAGATGCCTTTGTGCTTGGGGGCATCGGGCTCAGTGCGAGCCAGGCAGATACCCCAGTCGGCGAACTGCGCATACGACGTCCAGACCTTCTGACCGTTGAGCCGCCAGCCACCCTCGACCGGAGTGGCACGGGTCGCCACAGAAGCCAGGTCGCTTCCCGCCCCCGGTTCACTGAAGAGCTGACACCACAGCTCTTCGGCCGACAGGATCTTCGGCAGCCAGCGGGCCTTCTGCTCTTCTGTCGCGTGGGCGAGCAGTGTGGGACCGGCCAGATTGATGCCGATCCGGCCCACCATTTCGGGCGCTCGGGCTCGGGCCAGTTCTTCCTGCACGATGAAATGTTCCACCGGCCCCGCGCCCCGGCCACCGTAGGCCTTGGGCCAGGCGACGCCGACCCACCGACCGGTCGCCAATTTCCCCTGCCAGGAGCGGAGAAAGGCCACTTCCTCGGCGAGATCGTCGAACCGGGGGGGCAGGCCCTTGCCGTACTCCCAGGGCAGGTTGGCTTGCAGCCATCTACGAAGCTCGGCCCGGAAGGCCTGCTGGTCGGGCGTGGCGTGCAGATCCATCCTGGTCATCCTGGCACACTGACACTCCCGTCATAGACTGCCCCGCCGTGGACTTCGACCTCTCCGACGACCAGCAGGCACTGGCGGAAGCGGCGAGGTCGTTGCTCGACGGTCTGGCCAGCCCAACGCAGGTGCGAACCCACATCTCGTCCGGTGAGGCCTACGACGCCAAGTTGTGGCGCTCCATGGCCGAGCAAGGCTGGATGGGCATCGTCGTGCCCGAGCACCGAGGTGGCCTGGGACTTGGCTTCGTCGAAGCGGCGGTGCTGCTCGAGGAGGTGGGACGTCACGTCGCGCCAGCCCCGTTTCTTCCGACACTGCTGGCAACCGGCGCGCTCTGCGATGCTCATGACGTGCCGGAGGCGACGGCGTGGTTAGACCCGTTGCTGGCAGGCGACGCGGTGGGCTGCGTCACGTGGGCGTCGGAGCCCGGTGTCATTCGGGCCGAACCGGCAGGGGCGGGGTTCTTGCTCTTTGGCGGGAGCGATCCGGTCGTGGCCGCCCCCGCCGCGGACGTGGCCGTGGTGGGCACCCCCGCGGACGTGTTCTGTGTCGACCTTGAACAAACCGGCCGGCCTCGGCCCGAACCGGCGATGGACCTGACGCAGTCGCTCGGCTGGCTCCGCTTCGACGGCACACCTGCGATCAGGTTGGGTGGTCGGGATGCCGCCACCCGGCTCATGGACCGGGCGGCGGTGGCGTGGTCGGCCGAGTTGCTTGGCGGCGCAGCGCGTGTGCTGGAGATGGCGTCCGAGTACGCCAAGGTTCGAGTCCAGTTCGGCAAGCCCATCGGAAGCTTCCAGGCCGTCAAGCATCGCTGCGCCGACATGGTTGTCGACGTCGAGGGCATGCGGTCCTCGACGTGGTACGGAGCGTGGTGCCTGGCGGCCGGTGATCCCGAGGCGTCGCTGGCCGCGTCGGCCGCCAAGGTGTGGTGTGGGGACGCGGCCAGGCGCGTCATGGCATCGGGACTCCAGGTCCACGGGGGCATCGGTTTCACCTGGGAGCATGACCTTCACCTCTATTTGAAGCGGTCCCAGCTCGCTCAGGTCAGCTTCGGCGATGCCACCTACCACCGGGAAAGGCTGGCCGGCTTCCTGCGGCGGCGGGTCGAGTCGGGTGCACCGATCATTTGAAGCGCCTTACTAGCGTGGCCCGCCGATGCGGGTGGTACGCACAGCCCTCGTGGTCGCGGGGATCATCGTCGTGTTGCTCGCGGCAATCACCCTCGTCTCCTACGGTTACCACCGGATGACCAATCCGAGTTTTTCGCCGGGGAAACGGACGACCACGACCCGCACCACGGCAATGGCCGTGTCGCCGACATCCTTTCGGATCATCGACAGCCCGGCTGACTAGCGGCGGTCCTACACTGACACGGCAGTGCCTGCCGATTTCATCATCAAGACCGGAGACATGATCCAGATCACGATCCCGCCTCCGGCTGTCGTCCCGCAGTTGATGGCGCCGGTGCCGCTGGTCGGTACCAGCAGCAAAGTCATGGTCAACAACCAGGCCGCATGCCTGCAGGGAGACGAGTTGCCACCCGCCGTCAAGGGACCGCTCGTCTACACCGCGCCGCCTTATGTCACCCCCGGCACCGGCTCGGTCACCATCATCCTGATGCCCAACAACCTGACCATGCAGACGTCGAACGAAAAGCCTCTGCTGGTAAAGGGGGCGACGTTTCAGGCCGTGTTCAACGTGCAATCACCTGCGATGATGCCGACGCCGGCCGGGCCCCAACCCGATCCGCTCATGGTCAAGCCGGGTACGGCCCAGTTCATCACCACCAACATCGCTGTCCAGGCCGGCTGATCCCGGCCGACCCGTCAACGGAGCGGCCGAAAGCACGCCCGCAGCTCGTTGACAAAGGTCTCGGGTTGCTCGAAGGCGGCAAAGTGGCCGCCCTTGTCGAGCTCGTTCCAGTAGCACAGATCGGTGAAGCGCTTTTCCGCCCATCGTCGGGAAGGGCGAAAAATCTCCTTCGGAAAGATCGAGCAGCCGGTGGGCACCGTGATCGGATCGGCGTTGAAGTCGCGGAAGCTTTGCCAGTACAGGCGGGCCGACGACGCACCGGTACCGGGCAGCCAGTACAGCATCACGTTGTCCAGCATCTCGTCGCGGGTGAGGACGTTGACCGGGTCGCCGTCGCAATCGGTCCACGCCCAGAACTTCTCCATGATCCAGGCGCACTGCCCGGCCGGTGAATCCAGCAGTCCGTACCCGACCGTCTGCGGCCGCGTCGACTGCTCCTTGGAGTACCCGGAGTCCCACCGGTCGTAGTGGTCGAACGACGCGATGGCGGACTGCTCCCGCTCGGTCAGATCGTCCATCGTGGCCGGATCGGGCAAGGCGATGACCATGTTGAGGTGGATGCCGGCGAGATGACCGGCATCCTGCTGGGCCAGGAAGGTGGTGACGGACGCGCCCCAGTCTCCGCCCTGGGCGGCGTAGCGGTCGTAGCCGAGGCGGGTCATGAGCTCAGCCCATGCCGAGGCGATGCGCCCGGCTCCCCAGCCAGTGCGCGCCGGCTTGTCGCTCCACCCGTAGCCGGGCAACGAAGGGCATACCACATGGAAGGCGTCGTGCGGATCGCCACCATGGGCCGCCGGATCGGTCAGCGGTCCGATCACCTTGTGGAACTCGACGATCGAGCCAGGCCACCCGTGGGTGATGATGAGCGGCAGCGCGTCCGGCTCGGGGGAACGGACGTGCAAGAAATGAATGCCGAGTCCGTCGAGCTCCGTGCGGAACTGAGGGAAGGTGTTGAGACGGGCCTCCGAGGCCCGCCAGTCGTACTCCTCCAGCCAGTAGCGGCAAAGATCCTTCAGGTACTCGAGCGGGATGCCCTGTGACCAGTCGTCCACGGGCTCGCGCTCCGGCCAGCGCATCCGGCGCAGCCGTTCCCGAAGGTCCTCGAGGTCGCCCTCGGAAATCTCGATTCGAAACGGAGTAATGCTGCGCTCCGACATGAGAGCCTCCTTGGCTCCTTTGACACAGGAGCCTCCTTGCCCCAAACCTAGGCTAGACATCGGGTGTGACACTGACCCTCTCGTGTGCGTTAGCCACATCGATGCAGAGCCACGAGCATGCCCGCGTCGCCGAGGAACTCGGCTACACCCGGGCCTTTTTCTACGACTCCCCGGCCCTCTATCCCGATGTGTGGGTTGAACTGTGCCGGGCGGCAGAGCGCACCAATCGGATCGGGCTGGGCCCAGGGGTGCTCATCCCGAGCCTTCGTCATCCTCTCGTCACCGCCTCGGCCATCGGCACGCTCGTCTCACTGGCAGGTGAGGACAGAGTCGTCATCGGCGTCGGCTCCGGCTTCACCGGCCGGTTGGCCATGGGCCAGCGGCCCTTGCCGTGGCGCGACGTTGCCCGGTACGTGGCCGCGGTCAAGGCGTTGCTGGCGGGTGACGAGGTCGATTGGGACGGGGCGCCTATCAAGATGATCCACCCGGCCGGCTTCGTGCCCGCCCGGCCCATCCGGGTCCCGTTCATCATTGCGAGCGGCGGGCCGAAGGGAACTGCCGTGGCGAGAGAACTGGGCGACGGCGCCTTCGGAGCCATCTTCCCCACGCCGGGCTTCGATTGGAGCATCCTGCTGATGTTCGGCACCGTGCTCGCCACGGGCGAGGATCCCGATAGCGAGAGGGCGATGGCCGCGGCCGGCCACGCGGCCGGCGTCGTCCTGCACTGGGCCCTGGAGCATGACCAGCTGGCGGTCGTGCCGAATGGCGCGGATTGGGCCGCGGCCTACGACGACGTGCCCGCCCGCAGCCGGCACCTGGCCCTTCACGCCGGGCACCTGGTCGAGGTCAACGGGCACGACCGTCCTTTCGTAAGCGGTGGGCTGCTGGCAGCCATCGGGGCGGCGACGTCACCGGAAGATCTCCGGGAGCGACTGGCCGCAGCCGAGGCCGGCGGCGCGACCGAGGTTGCCTACCAACCGGCTGGACCAGACATCCCGCGTGAACTGCAAGCGTTTGTCGAGGCGGCCCGCGGGTGACCCTACAATGGGTCACCGCGCAGAGGGGAGGATGCCGGTGACGAGGCTGGTTGACTGCGATACTCACTTGTTCGAGCCACCCACCATGTGGGGGGCCTACGTCGACCCGGGGGATCGGGACGTCGCTCTCCGCATCGCCGACGACGAGCTGGGCTACTCATGGCTGACCTATGGCGAGCGGCGACTTGGCCTGGCCGAGCCCCACCGGCCCGGCGAGGTGGACGCGATCGGGCGGTACCGGCAACGGTGGCTGAGCGGGGAGCGCTCTGACTTCGACTACTACGAGCTGGCTGCGCCCTACTCCGATCCTGCTGCCCGTCTCAAGCACCTCGACAAAGTCGGCTTCGACGCGGCGGTGCTGTTCCCCAACTACGGCATCCTGTGGGAGCGCGAGCTGCAGAATGACCGGCGGGCCACTCAGGCCAACATGAAGGCCTGGAACCGGTGGATAGTCGAGGTGGCCGGGGAGGGTCGGGGCCGGCTGTTCCCGGTCGCCCACGTTTCGCTCGCCGATCAGGAGTGGCTCGAGAATGAGCTAGACGCCCTGGCAACCGGGGGCATCAAGCTGGCCCTCATCGCCCCGGCGCTGGTCAACGGGAAGGCGTTCTCGCATCCCGACCTCGACCGGACCTGGGCGGCATTCGTCGACCGCGGCATCACTCCCGTCTTCCACGTGGCCAACCAACCGAGGCCGTTCGAGGACGCCTGGTACGGGCAGGATCTCCTCGGTGGTGTTTCGCCCATGACGAGCATCTTCCTCTGGACAGCCGCGGCGCTGGCCCTGACGGACCTGATCCTGAACGGTGTCCTGGAGCGCCATCCCGAGCTGCGGTTCGGGATCATGGAGCTTTCCGCCATCTGGGTGCCGTTGCACCTGCAGATGATGGACGGCGGGCACCGGTTTACTGCCCGTTTCAACGGCGAAGCACCCCCGTTGTCGATGGCGCCGAGCGACTACTTCCGGCGCCAGGTCCGGGTGGCGGCGTTCTCGTTCGAACGAGCGGACGTGCTGACCCGTCGGGCCGGTGATCTGTTCATGGCGTGCAGCGACTACCCGCACACGGAGGGCACACTCACTGCCCTCGACGACTACCGCGGGGCCAGCACCGAGCCTGAAGAGTGGCCGGGGATCTTCAGCGGCAACATCGGCTATTTGCTCCGACAGTAAAACTGCCCTCCGGGCGGAGCGAAAATAGTCGCCGATGACCCTCCTGCGTTCGCGCTACCCGTCTCCCGTCCTGGGGCTGGCGGCGGGGCTGGCGGCGGTCGTCATCGTCACCGCGTGCCTCATCCCGTTCCGATCGGACGTGTCCCGTGAAACCCCGGCGATGCTGCTCGTGCTGCCCGTGCTCCTGGCCGCGGCGGTCGGGGGCCCGATCGTGGCGATCATCATCGGGGTGGTGGCGAGCGAAGCGTACAACCTGGCCTTCATCCCGCCGCTCTGGACGTGGGCGATCCGCAGTACCGACGAGGCCATCGCCCTCGGGGTGTTTGTGGTGGTAGCCATCGTGGCGGGGACGCTCGTCGCCTCACTGACAAACCGCCGGCGGGTGGCCGAAGCTCAACGCCAGCAGATCCAGGAACTGTACGAGCAATACGCACAGGTGGTCGCAGAGCGAGGGCGTTTGATGGAGGAGGCGCAGCGGATGGAACTGCTCGAGCGCGTCGACCAGCAGCGCTCTGCCCTGCTGCGGTCTGTTTCCCATGATCTGCGGACACCACTGGCGACGATC
>JBPYFF010000460.1:0-2037 GCA_051984455.1 Acidimicrobiales bacterium
CCGCTCGCCAGCCGAACCTGTAGCTGGGTCAGCGCCAAGTCTCCCGGTCAGCGAATGGTCGCGCGTTTCTCGGGCGGACGGGGCGCGGCGTTATTCTTCCTGGCAGGTGAATGGGGGCTCTTTCAAGGAGAAGGGCTGCATGTTTGAAAAGCGAAAAGCCGCCAAGCTCGCGGCCCAGCAGGCAGCAGTCCGAGCCGAGATCGAGCGGATGATCGCCGTCGTGGAGAACAAACTGAGTGTGCAGACACCGTTGGTGCTCAAGCCGGGCGAACGGGCCATCTACGTGCTCTCTGGTGCGGGATTGTTCGAGCCGAGGCGGGGCCGGGGACACTGGACAGGCGGATCGACCGGGTTCTCCGTTCCGACCGGTGCGGGAACCCGGTTTCGCATCGGCGCCACCCACGGCTATTACGTACAGGGCGCAGAGGCGCCCACCATCATCGATACCGGCGCTGTCTCCCTCACTGATCACCGGGCCGTGTTCCAGGGCGACACCCACACGCGGGAATGGGACTACGCCAAGCTGGTCGGCGTCCAGCACTTCGCAAAGCAGCCGTGGACCGCTATCGAAGTCTCCAATCGGGAGAAGACCTCTGGCTTTACCTACAAAGGGGTCAGATCCGATTTCGTCCGGTCATGGCTTGAGATTTCCGTCGGGCTACACGAGGGCAAGCACGACGAGGTCCTCCGTCAGTTGAACGAACAACTGGCGGAACTCCCGGCGACTGACCCGGCGCTGGCGCAGAGCCTTCAGAGCAACCCTGGTTGTCTCAACCCGAAGAAAACCAGCGACTGAGTCAACCCGGCGTGAGAGGGGCTACTGAGCGCGGCCGCCCGAGCCCGATCCGCCCGCCGGGGCATGGTGCTTGCGGCGATAGGCGCCAATCGCCAGCCCGAGAACCATCCCGAGCCCGACACACACAAGAAAGCCGACCCACAGACGGCTCGTGACGGTGAAGCCGACAAAGTGGATCTTGACCTTCCCGCGGTTCAGGACGATGAAGACCACGGCATAGATCAAGACGATCGCGGCCAGAATCAGCCGGGTGAGACGGCGACCGCGCAGGCCCCGGCCCGACTGGGGAGGAGGTGAGCTGGCCACGCCCACTCAGCTTACGACCGCCAGGGCCCCGACCGGCGTACCCCCGTCAACTGGCTACCCATTGCACTGCCTCCGGCCGTTGGTTCAGCGAGAAGGTCTTCGTCTCACCGGGCGTCATCCAGCCGAAGACGGCAGTCAGGTGGGTCATCCACTCGACATCAGTGACGAGCGCGATGCGCTTCCATGCCCGCAGATGGTGAATGCCCAGCTTGAGATCCTGCCAGACGGCACCGCCGGAAATCCCCTCGAAGTCGGGGATGACGATCAGGAAGCGGATGTCACCGGCTTCCGCCGCCCGCTCGAGTGCGGGGAGGACGACGTCCCGGTAGTCCTCGGCCTGAAGCTTGCCACTCGCCTCGAATCCGATGACACCGGCAGGCATGTCGCCGAGCATCTTGATCCTGAGGGTTGCTCCTCCCAGTCCATGCGGTTGGCGGCTGCTTCAAGGTAACGCTGCTCAGGCAAGCTCGTCGTGCGACGGGCCGCCTCCCGGTACGCTCGTTCGGCCGCGTAGCGTTCTCCCAGCATCTCCAGCAGGTGGGCTCGTACCGCAGCCAGGCGATGGTGGTCGGCCAGGCGCTCGTCGGCATCCAGCGGATCGAGCAGGTCGAGCCCAGCTTGCGGTCCGTCCACCATCGCTACTGCGGCGGCGTGGTTCAGGGTGACCATAGGGCTCGGTGCGACCCGGAACAGCAACCGGTACAGAGCCACGATCTGAGGCCAGTCAGTCGCGTCGGCGGTCGGTGCTTCCGCGTGGACGGCGGCGATGGCCGCCTGCAACTGGTAGGGCCCGGCGGGCGACTGGCTGAGGGCGGTAGTGATGAGGCCAACTCCTTCCGCAATCGCACTGCGGTCCCAGCGGGACCGGTCCTGCTCGGACAAAGGAACGAGCATGCCCCTGGCATCCATACGGGCATCCCGGTGGGCGTCAGTCA
>JBPYFF010000461.1:0-13659 GCA_051984455.1 Acidimicrobiales bacterium
AGGGACGCGATGGCATCGTCGACATCAACGGCGCGCAGATCGCGAGGCCCCGCAACCTGTTCGGCCCCGCCGAGCGTGAAGCTGCCAGCGAACACTGACAACCGTTGCAACACCTGTTGTTCAACCAGGGTCAGCAGATCGTAAGACCAGGCCATCGCCGCCTCAAGCGTGCGGTGCCTTTCCGTGCGCCGAGTTCGGTCGGAAAGCAGGTCAAAGCGATCGCCCAGGCGAGCTGCCACATCCGCCACCCCGAGGGACCGGCACCGGGCGGCGGCGAGCTCCAGGGCTAGAGGCAGCCCTTCGAGCCGCTGGGCCATCTCGACCAGGGTCGCCTCGTCAACTGGGGCCAGGCTGTCGGGATTGTCGATCCGCTCGACGAGAAGCTCCACGGCCGGAGTGTCGTAGCCGCCAGCCGGGAGAGGCGGGACGCGCACCGCCCGCTCGCCCTCCACGCCAAGTCGTTCACGGCTGGTCGCCAGCAGGGCCACCCGAGCGCACCGTTGTCCGATGGTGACGGCCAGGTCGGCCGCGGCGGCCCGGACGTGCTCGCAGTTATCCAACACGACCAGCGCCTGACGATCGCACAGCGCGTCACAAACAGTGGCGATCAGCGGCTGAGGGGGCTCAGCCCGCACCCCCAACCCGTCAGCTACGGACTGCACGACATCGCCGTCTGAGACCGGGGCGAGCTCTATCCAAACGACCCCGTCCGGGAACTTGTCGGCCACGGCGTCCGCGACCGCCATGGCCAGACGGGACTTGCCGACCCCGCCCACCCCCGTCAGGGTCACCAGCCACGCCTCCACCAGCTGGCCAGCGATCGAGTCGAGCTCGGCGTGGCGTCCGACCAGCCGGGTCAGCGCGCGGGGCGGAGGAACCCCTCGGGTTGGAGGCGGCTCGAGTCGTTGGCCCGTCTCGGGCAGCCCAGCGCCCCGGACGACGAACACCTGCTCTGGCAGCGAAAGGCCCTTGAGCGCGAGGGTCCCGGCCGGCACCAGCTCCACATCTTGGGGAAGATGGCTTCGCACCAGCTGCTCGGTAGTGAGGGAGCAAACGATTCGGCCGCCGCCGACCGATGACATCAGCCGTGACGCCCGGATGACTGCTGGTCCGAAATAGTCGCCGTCGCGTTCCACCGCCTCCCCTGTATGCATGCCCATTCGCACCGACAGGCGGATCGGCGCCGGCCAGGCCTCGGCGCACAACTCCCGCTGGGCGGCCACGGCAGCGGCCAGCGCTTGCTGTGCCCGGGAGAACGCGGCCCCGAGCCCGTCGCCGCCGGTGGCAAAGACATAGCCCCCCGCCTGTGCGACGGCCCGCCGGAGAATCTCATAGTGGCGGGCCAGGGCGAGGTCCATGGCCGCCTCATCCAGGTCCCAGGAGGCTGATGAGCCCTCAATGTCGGTGAACAGAAACGTCACCGTCCCTGAAGGCACCCCCACGACGACAGTCTGACAAACCGCACGGAAGTCGACACGCGCCGGCTACACCGGCCATCGCCGTCCATGGTTCGCGTCAAGCCATACGGCGCGGTGTGCCCCGCTGGACACCGGACAAACCGGTCGGTCGTGCTCCGCTGGAGGACGGTCCAGCTGCGTGGAACTGTCAGGCGTGGGCGGCGCGGGGAGACGGATCGGGGATAGGCCGTCCGGTGCTGCGGGCTGCTTCGAGCCACGCCTCGACCGCCACCTCAACCTCAGCCACTGCCTCGTGCGGCGTCGCGCCGTGAGCGGTGCAGAACGGGAGATCGGGGACGTCGGCAATCCAGACTCCGTCCTCTTCGCTCCAAAACACCTCGATGGGGTACGTGATCATCGCCTGTCCTCCAACCCGAGATCGTACCGGCGCACCACAGTCGCGATTTGCCGAACCTGGTACGGCTTCGCTTGTCCTCTTTCCGCCTGAAGGTTGACAAGATCGTCCACGCCGGCCCGGGCGAACACTCGATGGCTGCCGCGACCCCCGACCTCCTCGAATCCCAACGCCAGGACCAGCTTGACGAGGTCGACGAAGTCGACATTGGCGACCTCACCGCGAAGTATGCGATTGAGGACCTGCGCCGGCCGCATGGGAGCGAGGGTAACGAGCGCCTGCCTCAGTTCGATCGGGGGCCGAAGCAGGGGCGACGCGGCCACTCTCTCGGAGGCACGGACGAACGGTGTCGCGGAGAGCTTGGCCTAACCGCGGGAATTGACCGCACTGGCGATGGCATCAGAGGGCGACGATGCCCTCACCGCCGGTGCCACCCGGCAGGACGACTGATCCGATGGGAGAGAGAGCGCCGCTCGATGTGACCTGGAAGGCGTCGATCACCCCGTTGCCTCCCGCCTGCACGTAGAGGTTCTGGCCGTCGGGGGAGCCGGCGGCGTCGACCGTGCCAGGGTGCGTCGGGGTCGTCCCGAGCAGAGTCAGGGAGCCGTCCGGGCCCGGTGCGAACCCGCTCTCCGTGGCGCTGCCCGTGTTGGACGCGTACAGGAACCTGTTCGCCGAGGCGACCCAGCAGGTGGCACTTTGCCCGGTGGCCAGCCGGGCGAGCAGCGTGACTGACCCGTCGGGGCGCAGGCGGTAGGTGGAGACGGCGTTGGTGCCGGCCTCGGCAACCACGAGGTCGCCGCCCCGGTCGAAGGTGACGGCGAACGGCACGGTCCCCGGCTCGGCGTTGACGGCCGGCGCACTCGACAGACGCCCGTTTGGTGCCACGTCGAACACGTCGATGTCGTTACCGTTGGCCTTGGTCGTGACGATGAGCTGCGAGCCGTCAGGGCTGAACGCGACCTGGCCCGGCGTGTGGGTGAACTGGCTGCTGTCGGTCGGGATGGCGAGGCCGAGCGAGCGTCCCGAGTTCTCGATGGCGTGGAGGTGGCCGCCGGCCTCCCGGAATCCGCTCAGGCGTCCGCCGTCGAGGGCGTTGAGGACGTAAACGAGGTCGCCGGAAACGGCGACGCTGACCGGGAAGGTGCCGCCCGAGTCGATGACCTGACGGCGCTCCAGCACGTCGCCCGAGACCGAGAAGACCGACACCGTGTCGCTTCCCGCGTTGACGGCATACAGGAGAGAGTGGGCCTGGTCCAAGGCCAGGCTGCCCTGCGAGGCAAGGTGGTCGACGACGGAGCCGGCCAGGGCGCCACCGGCACCCCCGGTGTCATAGGACGCCGCCAACGTCAAGCCGCCTTGGCCGTCGCGGTCGTAGGAGACGACCCGATTTCCCGACAGGTTGTCGGTTTGGGCGAACACCACGTGAGCAGGCGCACCGACGGTGCGCGACGGGCTGGCCGCGGCCGCGCCACCCCACGCGGCAACAGACGCACCGGCGAGGAGGGCGGCGACCGCGCCGGTCGCGACGCGGATAGGTCGGATCATCGTGCTTCCTTTCGTCGCCCCGGCGGGGCTCCGGCATGAACAGTCCCGGCCGACCGCCAACCGTTACGCGTAACGTTCGCGGGCCGGCGGAGACAACACAGTGATGTGCACGCGGCACCCGCCTTGCCCCTCACCTACCTACGCTTCGCGACGTGGAGGCTGACGCCGACCTGGTCGCGGGGGTGCGTGAGGGTGACGAAGACGCCTTCGTCACCCTCATCAACCGCTACCAGCAGCCGATGCTCCGCCTGGCCTCCTCCATGGTCCCCAACCGGTCGGTCGCCGAGGAGGTTGTGCAGGACACGTGGATGGGAGTTGTCCGGGGCATCGACCGGTTCGAGGGCCGGGCGTCGCTGAAAACGTGGCTGTTCCGGATCCTCGCCAACCGGGCCCGCTCGGCCGCGTGGCGGGAACGCACGACGACGGTGGAGACCGGACCCGCCCTGGATTCGACCTGCTTCGATACCGGGGGAGCGTGGGCCGCGCCAGTTCAGCCGTGGAGCGACGACATCGACGCGCGCATCGATGCTGCGTCGCTGAGCGTCGCCCTGCAGCACGCCCTCAACGGTCTCCCCGACCGGCAGCGACAGGTGGTCTTGCTCCGTGACGTGGAATGTCTCACCGGCCAAGAAGTGTGCGACGTCCTCAGCATCAACAGCGGCACCCAGCGAATCCTGCTCCACCGGGGCCGAACCCGGCTGCGCGACTCGCTCGACCCCCTGATGAAACGAGCCTGACGATGCCCCTCCTGCGTCGCGCCGACCTCGTTTGCCAGCAAGCGGTGGAACTTGTCACCGATTACCTCGACGGGGCGCTCTCTCGCCGAGACCGACGCCGCTTTGAGGCCCACATCCGCTCGTGCCCGAACTGTGGCGCTTACCTCGAGCAGATCCGCCGGACGATCGCGCTCACCGGGGCGGTCGAACCGGACGACCTGAGTCCCGAAGCCCAGGCTGAGCTCTCGGAGCTCTACCGCCGGTGGCGGTCAACCTGAGCGAAAGTCAGCTTCAGGCCACGACGCCTGAGTCGCGCAGCTCGGCCCGTTCCGCCGGCGAAAGGCCCGCCTCCTCCAGGATCTCCTCGGTGTGCTCTCCGGCCGCGGGCGCGGGACGGGGCGCGGAACGGCCGCCGGACCCCCACCCATCGGCGCCGGCTGAGAAGCGGGCCGCGGGCCGGGGCTGCCGGATCCGGCCCAGCACCGGATGAACCGACTCTTCGAGCACTCGGGACGCGACCACCTGCGGGTGGCTGTGGACCTGCTCCAGGCCGACGACCGGCGCGCACGGCACCTCATGGGCTGCCATCAGGGCGACCACCTCATCGGTTGTCAACTCTCCGAGTCGCTTCTTCACCGCTCTCATGGTGTCGCCGCCGTGCTTCATGCGGCCTTCGACCGTGCCCGAGCGGCTGTCCTCCACCACGCCGGCAGCGGCGACGAGCCCCTGCCACTGCCTGTCGGTGAGCGTCACCACCGAGACGAACCCGTCGGCGGTCCTGGTGAGACGAAACGAGCCGGCGACGGCCGGGACGGGGGGCAGGTCCTCGAGGCAGGTGTGGCTCATCATGCCGTCCGGCCAGAGGAAATTGAGGGCCACGTCCAGCATTGAGATCTCGATGCTGTCGCCCGCACCCATCCGTTCCCGGGTCAAGAGCGCGGCCGTGACGGCCTGGGCCGCGGTATAAGCCGTCGCCTTGTCGACGATCCCGTGCCGAACGAGGTCGGGCACCGCCTCCCTCGGGTCGGCCTGGCGGGCGGCGATGCCGGAGAGCGCCTGCACGGCGTGGTCATAGGCCGGGGCGAAAGCGAGCGGGCCCGCCGATCCGAAGCCGGTAATCGACACGTACACCAGCCGGGGGCGGCCGTGTCGCAACTCCTCTGATCCAAGGCCCAGCCGGTCCGCAACACCCAGCCGAAAGTTCTGGATGAACACATCAGCACGGTCAAGCAGTCGAAGGAGCACCGCTCGGCCTCGATCGGTCTGCAGGTCGATCACGATGGAGCGCTTGTTCCGGTTGAGGTTGGCGAAATAAGCGGTGGTGCCGTCGCGACCGGTGCCGACCTTCCTGATGACCTCCCCGCCCGGGGGTTCCACCTTGATGACGTCGGCGCCCTGGTCGGCGAGCATCATTGTGCCGAACGGCCCGGACATGTTCATCGTCAGGTCCAGGACTCGGTAGCCACTGAGCGGTCCACTGAGCGATCCACTGACCGGTCCGCCGGGTCCCGATGCCATCTTCTCCTCCTTCCACCACGTCGAGTCGAGCGTCGGCCAGTCAAGCCGATGACAGGAGCCGGGGGCGAACCGCCGTGCCCCTCACCGGCCGTGCCCCTCACCTGCCGTCGAGGCTGGCCAGGATCAAGCGCTGGTCATCAGAGGCGCGGGACGCAAGACCGGCGAGGCCATGGGCAAGCCGTGCCGTCCGCCGCGGCCAGCCGGGCCGGGCGCCCTCGAGCAAGTCGTTCCAGTACACGGCCCAACCGCCGGACAGCAGCCGGCCGAGGCCGGGGGCGGTCAGCACTCGACCGGCGCCGGCCACCAGCCCGGGCCGGGTGAGCATGGCCGCCGTGATCGGGGCGGTGCGGGTGGCGTAGGGGGCATACAGCCGGGCGAGCGCCTCGCAGTAGTGGGCGGCCGCACCGCAGGGACCGGCGGCGAGAATGGCCTCGGCCGCCGACCGCCCGCTCCCCATGGCCTGGGCGATCCCTTCCCCCTGAAGCGAATTGACCAGGCCGGCGGCGTCTCCGACGAGGAGCGTCCGGCCGCGCGCCGGCGTGGTACCGACCATGCCCATCTTCAACCAGCCACCGAGCCGGCCACGGGCCGGGAGCCGGAGCCAACCCAACCGATCGGCGACAAAGGAATCCAGGTCCGCCGCGGCCCGGGAACCGGCGCGACGGTCACCCCGCAGGCCCACACCGAGCCCGATGTTGGCCCGGTCCTCGACCCCCGGAAACAGCCAGCCATAGCCGGGATAACCCGTCCACCTCGAGGGCTCCCAGAACAGGATTTGCGGCAGGGGCGGGGACGCGTCCACGTAGGCCCGGATGGCGAAGCCCCAGAGGGCCCGGCGATCATCGACCAGGCCGGCAACCTGGCCGACCCGGCTCAGGGCGCCATCTGCGCCGATGATGACGTCGGCGTCGACGGCCCGTCCCGACGCGAGGCGAAAGCCGATCAGTTCACCTCGCTCGTCGAAACGGGGCTCGTCCGCCCGGTCGGTGATTCCTTCTGCGCCCGCGTCAACCGCCGCGGTTCGCAGCCTGAGGTCAAACAGGCGACGGGGCAGGGCAAAACCGAATCCAGGGTAGGTCAGTCCGGCCAACGCCCGGAGCCTGACCAGGTGCCCCGTCGGCCCGACGACCTCCATGTCGCCGACCCTCGTGCCCGTCATCTCGATGCCAAGGTCGGCGACGAGCTGGGCGCCACGCGGCCCGACCAGATCGCCGCACGCCTTGTCGCGTGGGAAGCTTGCCTTGTCGACCAACGCCACCTTCAGCCCACCTCTGGCCAGGACCAGAGCAGCCACGCTGCCGGCCGGCCCGGCACCGACGACCATCGCGTCGTAGCGGCCGGGCGTCACCCCGTCATGCTGGCAGAGCCCGAGAACCGGTTGGCGCGAGACCTGTTCGACGGCCTCCCGCGTCGTTACGACCTGCTCGCCCAGGCGCTATCGCTCGGGCAGAACGGCCGGTGGAGGCGGGCCGCCGTCGACGCCATCGCGGCCGCCCACCCCGACACCGTGCTCGATGTCGCGACCGGACCGGCGGGCGTTGCCCTGGAGATCCGGGCAAGAACCGGCGCCAGCGTGACGGGAATCGACCTCACCGAACCAATGCTGCGCCAGGGGTTGGTGAACATTTACCGGCATGGACAGGCCCAGCACATCCATCTGGTGCTTGGCCGGGGCGAACAACTCCCGTTCCCGGCCGGCAGCTTCGACGCCCTCACGTTCACCTACCTGTTGCGGTACGTCGCCGATCCGGGCGCAACCATCAGCGAGATGGCACGGGTCGTAAAGTCGGGTGGCGTCGTCGCCAGTCTCGAGTTCCACGTGCCCCCAAACCCCGTGTGGCGCGCGCTCTGGCTGGCGTACACCCGGGCCGTGCTGCCGGCCGCGGGACTCCTGACAGGTGGAAGGGAATGGTTCAAGGTCGGACGATTCCTCGGACCGTCGATCTCCGGGCACTACCGCCGGTATCCGACGAGCTGGCACGTCGCCGCCTGGCAGTCCGCCGGGCTGACCGATGTCCGGTTACGCCTCATGAGCCTGGGCGGAGGCCTTGTCATGTCGGGGCGCAAAGCCGGTGAGTGAACCCCGTCCGGCCTGGTACGCGGCACCGGCCGATCCGGCCCGGAGCTGGTGGCGGGATTGGTGGACGGTTCTCCACCCTCCCTACACCGCCTGGCACCTCAGCTACGTGCTCATCGGCGCCGGGCTGGCGCCTCACCTGAGCGCGGAACGGCTGGCCGGCACCCTTGTCGCGTTCGCGCTGGCCGTCGGAGTCGCGGCCCATGCGCTGGATGAACTGCGTGGGCGGCCATTGCACACCGCCATTCCTTCGCCCGTGCTCGGCGCGGCTGCGGCCATCTCTCTTGGCGCCGCGGCGGGCATCGGCCTGGCGGGAGTCGCCCGGGTCGGATGGTGGCTCTCGGCCTTCATCCTCGTCGGGATCCTCCTCGTCGTTGCCTACAACCTGGAGCTGTGGGGTGGCCGTCTGCACAACGGCGTGGTGTTCGCGGCGGCCTGGGGAGCGTTCCCTGTCTTGACCGCCTACTACGCCCAGGCCAGTTCGTTGAGCGTCGCCGCCGTCCTGGGCGGGGTCTTCGCCTATGGCCTCTCGCACGCCCAGCGGGTGCTCAGCCTCGAGGCTCGACACCTCCGCCGCCACGTGGTCGACGTGGAAGGCCACCGCCTCCTGCATGATGGCCGCGCCGAGCCGCTGACCCGCGCCTCGCTGCTCCAGCCAGTTGAACGGGTGCTGGTCACGCTTTCCTGGGCGACGGGAGCCCTTGGCCTCGCCCTGGTTGCCGCCAGCGCAGCGCGCTGACCAGCGCCATGCGAAGCGCCGCGGCCCCGCTCAGCGACCTACGCCTGTTGTGTCTCCATCTGATCCAAACAGCGACGGATCTCGGACGATCGGAACCGCCGGTGGCCGCCAAGGGTCCGGATGGCGGTGATCTTGCCGGCGCGAGCCCAGCGGGTCACCGTCTTGGGATTCACCCGGAACAGGGCTGCTACCTCGGCGGGCGTCAGAAGTGCGTCCGCCTGCGCCTGCTCAGCCATCTCGCATCCTCCCCCTGGTCTGTCCGATTCGTGCACAAAATACGCCGCAGGCCGGTTTGGGTACATGACCCGGCTGAGTCATATTTGTGTGGACAGTCTGACTAGTCAAGCTTGACCGATAGGCTCCGAAGCCCGTGCAGCTCTTCGATCGTCTGGGTGACAGCTACGAAGAGGTGGTCGTCTGCCACGATGCACCGACCGGGCTCTGTGCCGTCGTCGCCATCCACTCGACCGCCCTGGGACCCGCCCTCGGAGGCACCCGCTTTTATCCTTACCGCTCCGAAGGCGATGCCTTCGAGGACGTGCTGCGCCTGGCCGAGGGCATGACCTACAAGTCCGCTGCGGCCGGCCTTGACCTCGGGGGCGGCAAGGCGGTCATCATCGGCGACCCGGCCAGGCTGAAGACCGAGGCGCTGCTCCGTGTCTACGGCAGGTTCGTTGACAGCCTGGGCGGTCGCTACATCACGGCCGAAGATGTGGGCACCTCACAGGCCGATATGGACGTCATCCACCGCGAGACTCGCAGCGTCACCGGCGTCTCCCGTTCGCTCGGTGGCTCGGGCGACCCCTCGGCCGCGACCGCGTACGGAGTGCTCTGGGCGATGAAGGCGGTGCTCGAGGCCCTTGACGGGGTCGACGAGCTGACCGGGCGTCGAGTTGTCGTCAGCGGCGTGGGAAAGGTGGGCACCGCCCTTGTCCGCCACCTGGTCGAGGAACGGGCCCACGTCATGGTCGCCGACGTCGACGACGCCGCTGTGGCCCGGACCGTCACCGGCTTCGGTGTCGACGCTGTCCCGGTCCTGGACGCCCACACCATCCAGTGCGACATCTTTTCGCCTTGCGGACTTGGTGGCGCCTGCAACGAGAAGACCATCGCCGGCATGGGATGCCGGGCGGTCGTCGGTTCCGCCAACAACCAGCTGGCGACCCGGGAAGATGGGCTCCGGCTGGCCGATCGGGAGATCCTCTATGCCCCGGACTTCGTCGTGAACGCGGGGGGCGTGATCAACATCGCGGAGGAACTCGTCGGCTACCACCGCGAGCGGGCCTACGCCAGGGTCCGCCGAATCGGCGAGACGACCACACGAGTGCTGACCATCGCGGCCAAGGAGGGCATCACGCCGGCCGCAGCGGCCGAGGCTCTGGCGGAGAAACGGATTGCCGGCATCGGTGCGGCGGCAGGCCGCATCCGAACCTTCAGGCGAAGGTGATCCCGCGCTCGCCCGCCACGACGTCACCCACGAGCCGCGCCTCGAGACCCCGGCCGGCCAGCCAGTCGACGGCCGCTCCGGCCGATTCCCGGGCGACCACGATCACCATGCCGAGGCCCAGGTTGAAGACCCGTGCCATCTCCTCGTCCCTGATCGCACCGGCTCGCTGGACTTCGGCGAAGATCGGCGGTGTTTCCCAGCTGCCCCGCCGGAGCACGGCCCGCTGGTCACCGCTCAGGGCGCGGGGCAGGTTTCCCGGCAAGCCGCCGCCGGTGATGTGGGCCACGGCGTGCACCTCTACCCCTTCGGCGTCGTGCAGCAAGGAAACGACTGCCGGCGCGTAGACGATCGACGGGCGGAGGAGCTCTGCCCCGAGGCTCATGGAGGAACCGGGCCAGGCCGGGCCATCCAGAGGCCGGCCGGCCAGGGCCCGTCGCGCCAGCGAATAGCCGTTGGAGCGCAGTCCCGGGGACGAAAGACCGATCAACGCATCGCCCACCCGTACCCGTGAGGGCCCGAGCACCTCGTCCCGCTCAACCAACCCGACCGCAAAGCCGACCAGATCGAAATCCCCTTCGCCCAGGCTCCCGGGGTGCTCGGCCAGCTCGCCTCCGAGGATGGCGCAGCCGGCCTGACGGCAGCCTTGCGCGATCCCTTCCATGAGCTGACCGACGACTTGCACGGACAGGCTCCCGTGGACCTGATAGTCGAGAAAGAACAGTGGCTCGGCTCCCTGGCACACCAGGTCGTCGACGCACATGGCCACCAGGTCGATGCCGACCGTCGTGTAGCGGTTCATGGCCCGGGCGACGGCCAGCTTGGTCCCGACGCCGTCGGTGGAAGCGACGAGTACCGGCGCGCGGTAGCTCGAAGGGACGGCGAACAAGCCGGCAAAACCCCCGAGCTCGCCCAGCACCTCAGGGCGGTAGGTCGATTTGACCAGGCCCTTCATGGCATCGACCGCTCGTTCCCCCGCGGCGATGTCGACCCCCGCATCCGAATAGGTCAGCCCCTGGCGGGGCATTTTTCCTCCCTCGCCGCATTCGACAGCGCAACCGGCACGTCGACCGGATAGGCACCGGTCAGGCAGGCGGTGCAAAAGCCGGCACCGGGCACCCCGATGGCGGCGACCAGGGCGTCGAGCGACAGGTAGGCCAGGCTGTCGGCGCCGACGTAATCGCAGATCTCGCCCACCTCCATGTTGGCCGCGATCAACTCGGCCCTCGTCCCGGTGTCGAGGCCGTAGAAACAGGGCCACCGATACGGCGGTGACGTGATGCGGAGGTGAACTTCGGCCGCGCCCGCCTCGCGCAGCATGGCGACGACAGCACGGGTCGTGGTGCCCCGGACGATCGAGTCGTCGACCACGATGAGCCGTTTGCCCGCGATGCTGCTGCGCAGCGGATTGAGCTTGCGCCGGACGCCTTGATCTCGCATCCGCTGGTCGGGCGAGATGAAGGTTCGGCCGATGTAGCGGTTCTTGACCAACCCCTGGCCATAGGCAATGCCACTTTGGCGGGCATATCCCTCGGCGGCGGGGATGGCCGAGTCGGGCACTCCCATCACCATGTCGGCGGCGACCGGTGATTGCGTGGCCAGCAGCTCGCCCATACGTTCCCGCACACCGTGCAGCTCCTTGCCATAGAGGCGGCTGTCTGGACGGGCGAGGTAGACGAACTCGAAGATGCAGAGGCTGGGGTGGATGCGCTCGGGCGGAAACACCTGCAAGCCGTGGTGGCCGTCGGCATCGATGACGAGAACCTCACCCGGGTCCAGCTCCCGGACAAAGTGGGCCCCGACGATGTCAAGGGCAGGCGTTTCGGAGGCCAGCACCCAGCCGCGGTCGATGCGACCAAGGCAGAGGGGCCGGAAGCCATTGGGATCGCGCACTCCGATCAGTCGGTTCTGATCCAGGAGCACAAGGGAAAAGGCCCCCTCCAGTGTGGGCAGCACCTCACCGAGGGCATCGGTCAACTCGGTGCCGGGATTGGCCTCAAGGCTGCGGGCCAGTAATTCCGCGATCAGGTCGCTGTCGTTCGCCACGACACCCGGCAACATGCCGGCCTCGGCCGCCAGCCGTTCGACGTTGGTCAGGTTTCCGTTGTGGCCGAGGGCAAAGCTCACTCCCTCGAGCGACCGGTAAACGGGTTGGGCGTTGTGCCAGGTGCTGGCCCCGGCAGTGGAGTACCGGGTGTGGCCGGTCGCAATGTGGCCGTCTAGTCCGGCCAGCTTGTAGTCGTTGAACACGTTGGTGACGAGGCCCATGTCCTTCACGACGACGATTTCGTTGCCGTCGCTCACCGCCATGCCGGCCGATTCCTGGCCGCGGTGCTGCAGGGCATACAGCCCGTCATAGACCAGGTAGGCCACCGGGCGGCCGGGGGCAAACACGCCAAAGACGCCGCACGCCTCTCGGGGTGCATCCGGTGCCGTCACCCGTCCATTCTCGCATGCTCGGTTACTCTGCCGGCGATGATCGACCTCCATACTCATTCCACCGTCTCTGACGGCTCCGACCCTCCCGGCCGGATCGCGGAGCTGGCGTGGGAGGCCGGCTGCGGGGCGGTGGCGCTGACCGACCACGATCGCCAGGACGGCGTCGAGTCGATCCGGGCGCGCGCCGGTGAGCTGGGCGTCGAGCTGGTCGCCGGCGTGGAGATCTCGTGCGAGCACCGGGGCAGCATGCATCTCCTGGCGTACTTCCTCGAACCGGGCGAGGGCCCGTTGCAGGACGAGCTGGCCCGCCTTCAGGTTGCCCGTGACACCCGGAACCGGCGCATGGCTGATCTGATGACCGCCCTTGGGTTGCCGGTGACGTATGACGAGCTGATGGAGGAGGCGGGCGGTATGGGCGCGGGCCGGCCTCACATCGCCAGGATCCTGGTCCGTAAAGGGGTGGTCGGTAGCATTCAAGAGGCGTTCGATGTGTGGCTGGCCAAGGGCAAGCCCGCCTACCTGGACAAGGAACGGCTGGAACCCGAGGTGGCCGTCCGCCTGGCCGTCGCGTCCGGTGCCGCACCCGTCCTGGCCCATCCCCTGAGCCTCGGCCTGTCCCCGGCCGAGACGGAGGCCACCATCGCAGAGCTGGCGGGGTGCGGATTGGTCGGAATCGAAGCGATCTACGGTCGTTATTCGCCATCGGAGCGTTCGTCGCTCGCCGCTGTCGCCGTGCGCAATCAGCTGGTGACGACGGGCGGTTCCGACTACCACGGGACCTACAAGGCCGACCTCCAGGTCGGCGTCGGCCTCGGTGACCTCGACGTGCCCGACTCCGTGCTCGACGACCTGCGGGAGCGGGTCGCAGTCGCCTGAAGGCGCTACGCCACGGGTGTCAGGCCGAGGGCGCGGGGCAGGGCAGCGCGCCATTCCCGGACCGCATCCTCGACACTGACATCGACCAGGCCGTCGACGACGAGACGGTCCCCGCCCGCCCGGCCGAGGCGGCGCACCGGCACGCCCGCCTGCTGTGACCGCCTGGTCACTTCGCCGGCTCGGTCGGGAACGACGGCGAGGATGACCCTCGACGGCGCCTCGCCGAAGAGCTCGATGTGCGACCCGACGCCGTCGACTTCGAAGCCGACGCAAGTGGCGACCGCCATTTCCGCCAGCGCCACGCCGATACCGCCGTCGGCGACATCATGGACGCCGGTCGGCAGACGTTCGTTGACCAGGGCAGCGACCAGCGATAGCACCCTGGCGTGCAGAGCGAGGTCGAGGGGAGCCAGGATGCCCCCCCGGTGCCCGTGGGCCTGCTCGGCCCAGAGAGATCCGGACAGCGTCGCGCCGGTCGCCGGTCCGAGCA
>JBPYFF010000462.1:0-2808 GCA_051984455.1 Acidimicrobiales bacterium
AGTAGAAGGGCAGGTCGGTACCGTCCCAGTAGCCCATGGCGGCGGGACCGCTCGGGCTGCGGACGAACCCATCCATGGCACCGTTGTTCCACTGAACGTGCATGGCGTTCCAGTTCTGGCTGACCGAGTGGGACTGGCACGTGTTGGCCATGTGGAAGGCCCTGACCTGGTGACCGGTGGCGTCGGGATTGCTCGCCGTCGGCCGACCCTGGGCGTCTCGGGTGAAGCCGTCGCCCCGGGGCAGCATCCCGAAGTAGCTGTCGTAGGAGTGGTTCTCCTGCATGACCACGACGATGTGCTCGATCGGCGGGAGCAGGTCGGTCCCCTCGGGTCGAGCGGGATTGGGTCGCTGACCGGCCAGGCGCCGGTTGGGTGCCGTCACCGGGGCTGACGTCCGGCCCGAGCCGGATGATGCAGATGTCCGGGCGGTGTCCCCCTGTGACAGCGGCTTCCCGCTCCCGGCACAGGCGCCCAACGCGGCCAGCGCGGCCGCCGATGTTGCACCGGCCAGGAACTCCCGCCTCGACAGGCGCACTCGTTCACCCACCTCGTTCACCCACGGCCCGCAGGATACGAGCCAGTTCGGCCGCGACCCGGGCAGGCCCGGCGTGAGCCGGCGGATGCTCACCACCCCGCCGGTAAACTGCTGCCGCCGCCAGCTCATACTCGGGGGAGTGCCGTGGTCGAAGTCCGCGCCGAAATCACCGCGAATGTCTGGCAGGTACCGGCTGCCCCAGGAATTGCCGTCGGTGCGGGCGACACGATCGCCATCCTCGAGTCGATGAAGATGGAAATCCCGGTGGAAGCCCCGGTTGCCGGCTTGATCGCGGAGATCCGGGTGGCGCCCAACGATCAGGTGAACGAGGGGGACCTCATCGCGCTCATCCAGCCGTCCTGACGGCATGCCGGACCGCGCCAACAACAAGTTCCTGGTCGGGACCTGCTCCTGGACAGACCGGACCCTCGTCAAGGAGACCGACTGGTACCCGAAGAAGTCGATGACGGCGGCCGAGCGGCTGGCCTTCTACGCCGACCGGTTCTCCATCACCGAGGCGGACAGCACCTACTACTTCCCGCCGTCGCAACAGCTCACCAGGGGATGGGCGGACAGGACGCCGGCCGGCTTCACCATGAACGTCAAGGCGTATTCACTGTTGACCGGTCATCCCGCCAGGCCGGAGTCCCTGTGGCCGGACGTGCGCGACGCCATCAAGCCCGAGTTCGCCGGCAAACGCAACGTCTACCTTTCCCATCTGTCCCCCGACGCCGCCGACGAGGTCTGGGAACGGTTCCGCTACGCGCTGCGGCCGCTGGCCGACGTCGGCAAGCTCGGCGCGGTGTTGCTGCAGTACCCGGAGTGGTTCACCGCGAAGAAGGACAACAGGGAGGAACTGGCGGCCATCCGCCAGCGTTGGGAAGACCTGCCCGTCTGCGTGGAGTTTCGCTCGCCCTCCTGGCTGAGCACTCCCCAGGACAGAGACCGCACCCTGGGCACGCTGGAGGACCTCCGGCTTGCCCTGGTCGTGGTAGACGCGCCGCGAGCTTCACGGTTGCCGACGGTGCCCGAGGCCACGGTCCCCGAACTGGCGGTGGTCCGTTTCCACGGGCGCAACGACGACACCTGGAAGGCGCAGACCAAGACGGCGGCCGAGCGCTTCAAGTACCTCTACTCAAGACCACAGTTGCGGGCCTGGCTGCCCAGGCTGCGCGCCCTCGGCGAGCGAGCGGAGCGCGTGCATGCCCTCATGAACAACTGCTATCAGGACTACGGCGTTCGCAACGCCGCCGAATTACTGGATCTGCTCGACGCCTAGTTCAAGTGCCAAGATCGAGCGATGGCCAGACAGTATCGGCTCGGGCCGGTGCGCCGGACGGTCAACGCGGTGGTGACGCCACTGGTAAAGCTCGGGGCCACGCCTCGCAGCACCGTTCTATTGACCACGACCGGTCGCAAGAGCGGCATGCCGCGGACGACGCCGGTCATCCTGCTCGACCTGGACGGTGAGCGCTGGCTGGTGTCTTCGTATGGCGACGTGGGATGGGTTCACAACGTTCGAGCATCGCCGCGCGTCGTGCTTCGTTGGGGAAAAAAGGCGGAGTCCTGCCGCGCCGAGCCGGTCAATGCCGCTCGAGCTGGCCGCGTTCTCAAGGTCTACGTCCGCCGGGTTCCGGTGACCGCGCCATACTTCGACGCCAAGCGCGGTGATCCGGTCGAAGCGTTCGTGGCGGAAGCCCACCGGCACCCGGTGTTCCGGCTGGTGGCCGACACCGACTCGAGCCCGGCTGGTGAAACGGGCGCCGGGAACGAGTAGCGTGACCCGCCGGTGATCATCCTCGGCATCCTCGCCTTCGGCATGGGCATCGGCTGGCTGGCCCAACTCATCCTCGGCCGCGAATCCCGCCGTACCGACTGGGTCATGGCGCTCGTCGCCGGTCTGGCCGGCTCGCTTCTCGGCGGAGTCGTGGCGAATCTCATCTCCGGTGACGGGCTCAAGTTCCACCTGAGCGGTTTCATCGGCACGCTCCTCGGTGCCCTCGTTATCACTGCCGTCTGGGAGTACTTCCAGCGAAAGCGGCTGACCGAGCAGCAGGCGGAAACGCGGAAGGCCAGGCGGTCAGGCCGTCACCACTGACCGCAAGTCAGGCGAGGTTGCGACGCGTGCGGTGCAATGTAATCGTCGGCATAGTTTTGAGTCAGGACTACTTTGGCCCGGGTGTCCTCACCGGAAAGACGAGACCACCCAACGGCGAGCGTCATCTCGCTGCACGTCAACGGCAAGCCGCGTCATCTCACTGTCGACAACCGGA
>JBPYFF010000463.1:0-3482 GCA_051984455.1 Acidimicrobiales bacterium
GAGCGAGCCCTGGCGCCCCCGTATGGGGGCGTTTTCGTACCCCGGGCCCGGGTCATGGACCCCGACGACGTCAGGCGTGCGATCTGGCGCATGGCCCACGAGATCCTGGAGCGAAACCACGGCACCGACGGACTGGTGCTGATCGGTCTGCAGACGGGCGGCGTCCCCATCGCCGGCCGTTTGGCTGAGGCGATCGACTCGGTGAGCGGTGTGATGCTGCCGACCGGCACCCTGGACGTCGCTTTCTATCGCGACGACATCGGGCTCCGGCCGGTGCTGCCCGAGGCCGCCACCCAGATCCCGGTCGACCTCACCGCCAAAACGGTGGTGCTGATCGACGATGTGCTCTTTACCGGTCGAACCGTTCGAGCCGCCCTGAACGCCCTCTCCGACTTCGGCCGGGCCAGGGCGATCCAGCTGGCGGTGATGGTCGACCGGGGACACCGGGAGCTTCCGATCCGCCCCGATTACATCGGGAAGAACCTGCCGACCAGACGAGATGAGATGGTCGACGTCAGCGATAGCGGCGTCGTGCTCGGTGACGTGGTGGCGAAGTGACGGTCGGCGTCACGAGTGAACCGTCGACGGTAACGGCCGTCGACGCCCCGTCCCACCGGCTCCACGGGCGGCCGCCCGCCCGGCACCTGTTGTCCGTCCTCGACCTCGGCGAGGAGGGCGTCCGGGAGATCCTCCGGCTGACCGACAGCTTTGTCGAGATCAGCGAGCGTCCCATTCCCAAGGTGCCGGTCCTTCGGGGCAAGACGGTCGCGTCCCTCTTCTTCGAGGAGTCGACCCGAACCCGTCTCAGTTTCGAGACCGCGGCCAGGCGCCTCTCGGCTGACATCATGACCTTCTCGGCATCCGGTTCCTCGCTGAAAAAGGGGGAATCGCTCCGGGACACGGTGGAAACGGTGGAGGCCATGGGCGTCGACGCCCTGGTCGTCCGGCATTCCGGGGCGGGTGTGCCGTGGCAGGTGGCCGGGTGGTGCAAGAGGGCGTCGGTCATCAATGGCGGCGACGGATGGCACGAGCATCCGACCCAGGCGCTGCTCGATTGCTACACCATTCGCCAGCAGCGCGGTCATCTTGACGGGCTGCGGATCGCCATCGTCGGCGACATCCGGCACAGCCGGGTGGCCCGCTCCGATGTTCTCGCCTTTACCGCCCTCGGCGCCGGAGTGACCCTGGTCGCCCCGCCCACCCTGTTGCCCCCGACGCTCGCCGGCTGGCCGGTCGACGTCTCCCACGACCTGAATGCCGTGCTGCCGGACGCCGATGTGGTCTATGTGCTTCGTCTCCAGCAAGAGCGGATGCAAGAGGCGTTGTTGCCGTCGCTGCGGGAGTACACCGCGACCTACGGCTTGACCACGGCCCGGGCCAGGCGGCTCAAAAGCGGGGCCCTCATCATGCACCCCGGACCCCTCAACCGGGGTGTGGAAATCGCGGCGGAGGTAGCCGATCGGCCTGACTCGGTCATCACCCGGCAGGTCACCAACGGCGTTGCCGTTCGCATGGCGGTGCTGTTTCTCCTGCTCGGGTCGGGGATCGACGTTGCCCTCACCTGAGATCCTCGTGATCCGCGGCGGCACCGTCGTCGACCAACGCGGGAGCCGGCCGGCTGATGTGCTCGTTCGCGACGGCATCATCGTGTCCGTCGGGCCCAAGGTGAGTGGCGGCCCGGCGGGGACCGTCGTCCTGGACGGCGGCGGGTGCATCGTTGCCCCCGGACTGGTCGATCTCCATGCTCACTTGCGGGAGCCCGGCAACGAAGAGGCCGAGACGGTCGAGAGCGGGGCCCGCGCCGCTGCCCGCGGCGGCTATACCGCGGTCGTCGCCATGCCCAACACCGAGCCGGCCATCGACTCTGCCTCGGTCGTGCGCCAGGTGCTCGACCTCGGTGCCGCCGCCATGTGCGACGTCGCGGTCGCGGGAGCCATCACGGTCGGGCGAGCCGGGAAACAGCTGGCGCCGCTGGCGGAGATGGCCGCGCTCGGCGTGAAGCTGTTCACCGACGACGGTACGGGAGTTCAGGACGCTCGATTGATGCGCCGTGCCCTCGAGTACGCGTCTGCTCTGAACGTGACCCTGGCCCAGCATTGCGAAGACGCCTGCCTGGCCGCGGGCGGCCAGATGCATGAGGGAGAGTGGTCGAGCCGCCTGGGGCTTCCGGGCATCCCGGCCGAGGCAGAGGAGCTAATGGTCAGCCGGGACCTGGCGCTGTGCCGGCTCACCGGCGCGCCGGTGCATTTCCTGCATCTCTCCACGGCCGGTTCCGTTGACCTCGTACGCGGTGCCAAGGCATCCGGATTGCGGGTCACGGCTGAGGCTGCACCGCACCACTTCACCCTTCTTGACGCCGAGGTCGCCTCGTACGACCCGGTCTTCAAAGTGAATCCGCCCCTGCGCACCCCCGCTGACCTCGCCGCCATCAAGTCGGGGTTGGCCGACGGCACCCTCGACGCCATCGCGACCGACCATGCCCCCCATGCCCAGGAGGCCAAGGAGGCGCCGTTTGACCAGGCGCCGCCGGGCATGCTCGGCCTTGAGACCGCCCTCGGCCTGGCCATGACCGAGCTCGATCTGCCGATCGAGCGCCTGCTGGCCCTGCTCTCGTGGCATCCGGCCCGCATCGCCGGACTCACCGCCGGGCAGGGTGGCCCAATCGTGGAAGGACGGGCCGCCAACCTGTGTGTCATCGATCCCGACGCGACGTGGGTGGTCGAGCCGTGGGCGCTCGCCAGCAAGAGCCACAACTCGCCCTACACCGGCCGCAAGCTAACTGGGAGGGTGCGCCACACGATCGTGCGGGGTGAGCCGGTCGTTATCGACGGCGAGGCCCAGCGGTGAGAGCGGCCGCTCGCCCGGCGCGGCTGGTGCTGGCGGATGGCACCGTCTTTGAGGGCGAGGCGGCCGGCTGGCAACCCCCGAACGGGATTGCCACCGGCGAGGTCGTGTTCAACACCGTCCTGGCCGGCTACCAGGAGGTGATCACCGATCCCTCCTATGCCGGCCAAATCATTTCCTTCACTTACCCTCACATCGGGAACTACGGGGTGGCGCCCGATGACGACGAAAGTCGCCATCCCTTCTGCCGGGGTGTGATCGTGCGTGACCTGGCTCGCCGGCCGAGTAGCTGGAGGGCGGCCGAGACGCTGGAAGAGTTTCTGTGGCGGCACCGGGTCCCCGCCCTGACCGGGGTCGATACCCGCCGGCTGACCCGCCACATCCGGGACGCCGGATCCATGCCGGGCGCGTTCGGGATCGCCGACGAGACAGCGCTGAAGGCCGCCGCAGTTGCGGAACCGGGCACCGACGGCGTCGACCTGGTCGCGACGGTCACCACCGCGGCTCCCTACCGGTACGGAGACGGTCCGCTGCAGGTGGTTGCGTACGACTTCGGTATCAAGCGCAACATCCTCCGCCACCTCGGCCGCATCGCGACCGTCGACGTCGTCCCCGCCACCACGCCTGCTGCGGCCGTC
>JBPYFF010000464.1:0-4190 GCA_051984455.1 Acidimicrobiales bacterium
CGGGCCGTGTCCTCCCGCCCGGTCGCGTCGGCCGAGGCGCTGCTCCTCTCCGACATCTCGAGCAAGGCTGCCGTACCTCGACCAAGCGGGGTGGGCGAGCTCGACCGGGTGCTCTCGGGGGGACTCATGCCCGGCGGCGTCACCTTGATCGGTGGCGAGCCCGGGACCGGCAAGTCCACCTTGCTGCTCCAGGCCCTCGGGTCACTGGCCGAGGGCGGGGCCCGGTGTCTTCTCGTCTCGGCCGAAGAGTCCCCCGAGCAGGTCAAGCGGAGGGCCCAGCGACTCGATGTCGACGGCGTGTGGGTGGTCGACGAGACCAGCCTGCCGGGCATCGTCGCCGCAGTCGACCGCCTCAGCCCTGACGTGGTCGTCGTCGATTCCGTCCAGACCATCTTCGATCCCGACCTGGAAGCCGGTCCCGCGTCGATCGGACAGGTACGAGGTTGCGCCCAGGCGCTGGTTGCGCTGGCCAAGCTGCGCCGGATGGCCGTCGTGCTCATCGGCCACCTCACCAAGGAGGGGGCACTGGCCGGACCGCGCGTGCTCGAGCACGTGGTCGACACCGTCCTGACCCTGGAGGGCGAACGCCACCACGCCCTGCGTCTGCTCAGGGTGATCAAGCACCGCTTCGGGTCCACCGGTGAGCTGGGCCTGTTCGAGATGACCGAAGGGGGACTGGTGGACGTGCCGGACCCGAGCCGGCTGTTCCTGGGCGACCGCCGGCACGGAGCGTCCGGCTCGGCCGTGGTGGCCACGATGGAAGGACACCGGCCGCTGCTCGTCGAGGTGCAAGCGCTCGTCACCGGCTCCGGCCTGGTCATGCCCCGCCGGTCTGCCTCCGGCCTCGATGCCGGCCGGTTGTCGCTCCTCACCGCCGTGCTGGAGCGGAGAGCCGGCATCAGCCTGGCGGGTCGGGAGGTCTACGCCTCGGCGGTCGGGGGTGTCCGGGTGGGCGAGCCGGGCGCCGACCTTGCCCTCTGTCTGGCCGTCGTCTCGTCGGTCACCGACGTCCCTGTGCCGGACGACCTGGTGGCCTGTGGCGAGGTCGGGCTGGCGGGCGAGATACGCCAGGTCACCCAGACGCCGCGACGCCTGGCCGAAGCGGCTCGGCTGGGCTTCCACCGGGCGCTGGTGCCCCTGTCGGCCGCGGGGCCGCCGCGGCGCGATCTCGAGGTCATTCGGATCGCCACCATTGCCGAGGCCCTCGAGTGGGCAGGTGCTTCTCCCGCGGCCCGAAGGATGGCAGCAAGTACCATTTGAGTCGTGCCGCCCCGGCCGACCGTCCAGATGATCGAGGCGCTGGGGTCGGTCGCGCCCGGTCGGCCGCTCCGAGAGGGCCTGGACCGGATCCTGCAAGCGAGTATGGGCGCGCTCATCGTGGTGGGCGACGGTCCCGAGGTACTCAACATCTGCTCGGGGGGATTCCTCCTGGATGCTGAGTTCAGCCCCCAGCGGCTCTCCGAGCTGGCCAAGATGGACGGCGCCATCATCCTCGGGCAGGGCGCGACTCGCATCGCCCGGGCCAACGTCCACCTCGTCCCCAGCCCCAACGTCCCCACCTCCGAGACCGGCACCCGGCACCGGACGGCCGAACGGGTGGCCCGCTCCATCGACGTCCCGGTCATCTCCGTCTCGGAGGACATGGCCGTCATCGCGGTCTACCGCCATGAACAGAAGCATCCCCTCGAGACCATCCCTCGCCTGCTCGCCCGAGCCAACCAGGCGTTGCAGACGCTCGAGCGCTACAAGAACCGGCTGGACGAGGTCACGGGGGCCCTGTCCGCCCTCGAGGTCGAGGACCTGGTCACCGTCCGCGACGTCGTGACCGTGCTCCAGCGGGCCGAGATGGTGCGGCGGATCGCGGAGGAGATCGAGGGGTACATCGTCGAGCTTGGCACCGACGGTCGTCTCATCCTCCTGCAGCTGGAGGAGCTGATGGGCGGGGTGGACGACGATCGCCGCTACGTGATCCGCGACTTCATTCAGACCACGAGCCCGGCGCTGGTCGATGACGCCATCGGGCGGCTGGGGGAGCTTTCGACCGAGCGACTCCTCGACCTCAAAGACGTCGCCACCCTTCTGGACCTGGTCGGCGAGGACGGCGAGCTCGATGCGGGCGTACAGCCGCGCGGCTACCGGCTCCTTTCCAAGGTCCCCCGGTTACCGGACGCCGTCATAAACAACATCGTCGACCGGTTCGGCACCCTCAACAAGATCATGCGGGCGACCGTCGACGACCTCGACGACGTCGAGGGCGTAGGAGGCACCCGGGCTCGAGCCATCAAGGAGGGCCTGTCGCGGCTGGCCGAGAGCAGCATTCTCGATCGGTACAGCTGAGGGGACCTGCTCCAGCGAGCGCACCGGCCGGGCGATCACCCACAGGAACGCCAGCGCGCCGCCAATGGCGGCCACCCACAGCGACGCTCGGAGCCCGATGGTGCTGGCCAGGACGCCTCCTACCAGCCCGCCAAAGGGGATGGTGCCCCACACGAGGAATCGCATGGTGGCGTTCATGCGGCCCTGCAGGCGGTCCGGGCAGATGGCCTGCCGCAGGCTGACCTGGTTGACGTTGTAGATGGGGCTTGACACCGCGAGCACGAACCCGGAGACGACCAGCAGCCCGAAACCGTTGGTCCGGGTGGCGAGCGGGGCGAGGACGGCGCCCAGGCCCCAAACCGCCATGGACAGCCAGATGGCCGTGCCGAGGCCCAACCAGCGAGCGACCGGCGCCGCCAGCAGCGCACCGGCCAGGAACCCCAGGTTCCCAAGCAGCAGCACGAGGCCGATCTCACCTGGTCCGAAGTGGAGCCCCCGGACCATGAACAGCAGCAGGACCGGCGTCATGATCCCGCCAAAGAAGTTGGAGGTCCCGGTGGCGCCGGCAATGCGGCGGAGGACCGGGTGGCGCAGGACAAAGCCCAGGCCCTCCCGGATCTGGGCGCTCATCCGGGTGGACGGGCCGGCACTGGTGGCGGGCTCCGGCTTGCGGATGGCGCTGATCCCCAACGCCGATACGACGAAGCTGATGGCGTCGGCCACGACGGCGTTGGCCGCGCCCAGCAGATGGATGAGCTCACCGGCCAGGCCAGGGCCGGCGATCTGGGCTCCCGACCGGCTGATCTCGAGCTTGGCGTTGCCCTCGACCAGCTGTTCCCGCGGGACGAGGCGGGGGAGGTAGGCCTGGTAGGCGACATCGAAGAAGACGGTGCCTACCCCCGTCAGGATGGCGACGGCATACAGTTGCCCGAGGCTCAGCCATCCCATGCCGTAGGCAACCGGGATCGACCCCAGCATCACGGCCCGCCCGATATCGGCGGTGATGAGCACCGGCCGCCGCCGCCACCGGTCGACCCAGACGCCGGCGGGCAGCCCGACCAGCAGAAAGGGCACCGTCTCACACGCGCTCAGCGCTCCGACCTGGAAGTTGGATGCGTGGAGCACGGTGATGGCGGCGAGGGGGATGGCGAGCAGGCTGACCTGGCTGCCGAGCAGGCTGACTGTCTCCCCGGTCCACAGCTTCAGGAAGTCAGGAGTCCGCCAGAGGGATCGGGACCGCACCCTGTCATCTTGACCAATTGATTTGGAAAAGTCAATCGATATACTGTTCTCCATGGCGAAGCGTCCGGCGACTCCCGACGAGGCGAGAGTCATGGCCAACCCGCTGCGAATGCGGATCATTCGGGTCTGCCTCAACGAGGCGCTGACCAACAAGCAGATCGCGGAGCGGCTGAATCGTGACCCCGGGACGACGCTGCATCACGTGAGGAAACTGGTCGCGGCCGGCTTTCTGGAGGCCGAGGATGTCAGAACCGGCGCGGGCGGAGCGCTCGAGAAGCCGTACCGTTCAACCGGGAAGTCGTGGGCCCTGGATGTCGCCGTGGTGGACCCCGACCTCCAGACCGACGTCACCCTCGCGTCGCTCGAGGCGTTCCGCCAGGAGGTCGAGGCCGGGCCGCCGGGCAGCCTGAAGGGCGGGTTCCGCCTGGGTGTTCGGCTGTCGGCGGCCGACCGGGAAGAGCTCATCAAGCGGCTGGACGCCCTGGCGGAGGAGATCAAGGGCAAGGACGACCCCGCCGGTGAGGCGGTCGGGATCTACTGCGGCTTGCAGTATCCCGTCAGCGAGCCCGGCGGGCCAGCTGGTCGCGGTCGGTGATGCGATAGCGACGCTCAACCTGCTCGATCCAGCCCAG
>JBPYFF010000465.1:0-4797 GCA_051984455.1 Acidimicrobiales bacterium
ACATGGTCAGTGCCCTGCACGGGCGGGGCACGGGCGACCTGCTGGACGCCGTGGTGGGTCTGTTGCCGGCGGCGGGAGAGGTTGATACGGCCGAGGCGCCGGAGCCGGACGACCTCATCTCCGTCGCCGTCGTGGGCCGGCCGAACGTCGGAAAGTCGACCCTCTTCAACCGGATGATCGGCGACCAGCGGGCCATCGTCCACGACCTGCCGGGCACGACTCGAGACACCATTGACACCGTCATTGAGACCGGCGAAGGCCCGGTCCGGTTCGTCGACACGGCCGGGCTCCGGCGCCGGGGCAAGGAGGCGGAAGGGGCGGAGTACTACTCGCTCGTCCGGGCGCTGCGGGCGATCGACCATGCGGATGCGGCCCTGTTCGTGATCGACGCGACCGAAGGCGTGACCCATCAGGACCAGCGCCTGGCCGAGCGGGTCGATGCCGCGGGCAACGCCATGGTGGTCTGCCTCAACAAGTGGGAGCTGTTGAGCGCGGAGGAGCGGGCGAGGGTGGTCACCGACGTCGAGGACCGGCTGGCCTTTCTCTCCTACGCCCCGGTGCTGAAGATCAGCGCCCGGACCGGTCTCGGCGTTCACAAGCTGCTGCCGACCCTCGCTGACTCCATCGCGGCGTACCACCGGCGGGTCCCCACCGCCGACCTCAACAAGCTGATCGCCGAGGCCCAGGCGACCCATCCGTCCCCCGGCGGGCGGGTGCTGTACGCCACCCAGGGAGCGATCGACCCGCCCACCTTCACCCTGTTCGCCAACCGGACCGTGCCGGCCACGTACCTGCGGTACCTGGAGCGCCGGATCCGGGAGCACTTCCAGTTCGGGCCGACGCCGCTGAAGCTCCGGGTGCGGCGCCGCTCGGCCTGACGGGGGGTACTTTCGCGGCATGATCGCCCATCCGTGGCTGCTGGCTCTGGCCCTCGGATGCGGGGTGGCCGCCGTCCTGTGGGGCCGCTCGGCCGCCCGGCTGGGCCGGGCCGCCAGCCGGATCGAGGCGGAGACGGCCGGGTCGGCGACCGGCCGGGACGCAGTCGACCTGGCCCGGAGTGCGTGGCAGAAGGACCTGCATTCCACCGTGCTGTACGCCCTGCTTGCGGTGGGGATGCTCATCGCCTCGCTGTCGTCGGCGGTCTGGTGGTCGCTCCCGCTTCTGGCCCTGGTGGTGCCGGTGGCGGTGTCCATCCGCTATGCGCCCCGCTTCCTCGGCGAGGCCCGCCTGGCCGAGCAGCGGGCCCAGCTCGAGCGGCGGGCCGAGGAGGTGCTGGCCCAGGAGAAGCTGGCGCCCACTCGCTGGGCGGCCCGCCTGGCCCCGGAGGAGCTCCCGGTCATCGAGGGGTTCGAGATGGGACGGGTCTACGAGCCGGGGACGGGCATGATGGCGGGCGACTTTTACGACGTGTACCCGACGTCGGCCGACCGGGTGGTGTGCGTGATCGGCGACGTGGCCGGGCACGGCATCGAGCCTTCCATCACCGCCTTCCAGGTCAAGTACCTCCTGCGGAACTTCCTGCGCCAGTACCGCGACCCCGCCCAGGCCCTGGAGGAGCTGAACGACGTCCTGTCGACGACCGGCCGGCCGGAGGACCTGGTGTCGGTGTGTGCGGTGGTGCTGGACACCGCCGTGTCGACCCTGCGGTACGCCTCGGCCGGGCACCCGGCGGCGTGGCTGTGGCAGGACGGCGAGTTGCGGGCCCTGCGGGCGACCGGGCCGTTGCTGACCCTCGACCCCAGTGGGACCTACCACTCCAAGGAGTTGCCGCTGGAGTCGGGCGACCTGTTGTTGCTGTACACCGATGGGCTGGCCGAGGCCCGCTCCGGTGGCCAGTTGTTCGGCGAGGAGCGCATCGGAGGGATCATCCGGCGGGACCCGCGGCAGGACACGGGCACGCTGTGCAAGGTGCTCCTGGAGGCGGCGGCCGACTTCGCGACCGAGCCACTCACCGACGACGTTGCCATCCTGGCGGTCCGGCGCACGTAGGGGGTCAGGGCGTCGGTGGCCGCGGGCCGGCCGCCAAACTCTGGGCATATCCGGTCGCCTGGGAATAGCACCTGCTGTGCCCAAAGTTGCTGATCGGCCAATGGTGGCCGGTAGACCGCCCGGTCGGCGAGACTGATGTGTCGGTATGAGCGAGGACATCGCCAGGGCATCGGAACGAGCACTGCGAGGCAACCTCGACCGCGAGCGCGAACGGGAGAAACTGGCCCGCGCCAACAAGCTCTTCGTCAGAGATCGGCTGGCCCGCCTCTTCGATGAGGGGACGTTCGTCGAGGACGCTCTTCTCGCCAACGCGATCGCCGCCGAAGACGACCTGCCCGCAGATGGCGTGGTGACCGGCCGCGGCCTGGTCGACGGCCGTCCGGTGTGCGTGATGGCCAACGACCCCACCGTCAAGGCCGGGTCATGGGGTGCCCGCACGGTTGAGAAAATCGTCCGGCTGACGGAGTATGCGCTTGCCCACGAGCTGCCGGTCGTCTGGCTGGTCGACTCAGCCGGCGCCCGCATCACCGATCAGATCGAGTTGTTCCCCGGGCGGCGAGGGGCAGGCCGCATTTTCTACAACCAGGTCCGTCTGTCGGGCCGGGTGCCACAGGTCTGCTGCCTGTTCGGTCCCTCGGCGGCAGGTGGTGCCTACATTCCATCGTTCTGCGATGTGGTGTTCATGGTTGAGGGCAACGCGTCGATGTACCTCGGTTCCCCCCGGATGGCCGAGATGGTGATCGGGGAGCACACGACCCTTGAAGAGATGGGCGGGGCGCGCATGCACGCCTCAGTGTCGGGATGTGGTGACAACCTGGCGGCCGACGACATCGAGGCCATCGAGCTGGCTCGCATCTGGTTGTCCTATTTCCCCACCTCATGGCGCGACGCCCCGCCGGTCACGCCCGCCGCCAAGCCCCAGACCAGCCTGACGGCGTCGATGGTGCCTTCCTCGCCGGCCGAGGGCTACGACATTCACCGGGTGATCGAGGCGCTGGTCGATGCCGACAGCTTCTTCGAGGTGAAGCCGTTGTGGGCGCCGGAGTTGGTCATTGGGCTGGCCCGGCTCCACGGTTATCCCGTCGGCGTGGTGGCCAACAACCCGGCGGTGAAGGGGGGAGTGCTGTTCGTCGACTCGGCCGACAAGGCGGCGCGGTTCATCTGGTGTTGCGACGCCTTCAACCTTCCCCTGATCTTTTTGTGTGACGTGCCCGGCTTCATGATCGGTAGTCAGGTGGAGAGACAGGGGATCATCCGGCATGGCGCCAAGATGGTGACGGCGGTCTCCGAGGCGACGGTTCCCAAGGTGTCGGTGATCATCCGTAAGGCGTACGGCGCGGGGCTCTACGCCATGGCCGGACCGGCTTTCGAGCCCGACTCGTGCATTGCCCTGCCGTCGGCGCAGATCGCGGTGATGGGCCCGGAAGCGGCGGTGAACGCGGTGTACGCCAACAAGATCGCGGCGATCCGGGACCCGACCGAGAGAGAGGACTACATCGCCGAGCGGCGGGAGGAGTATGAGGAAGACGTGAACCTGCTGCGACTCGCATCCGACCTGGTGATCGATGCGGTGGTCCAGCCGGAGGCGCTCCGGGACGAGTTGGTTCGGCGGCTTCAGCTGGCGGGAGGGAAGGACCGCACGTTCACTGAGCGGCACCACGGGGTTCCGCCGGTATGAGCGGACCGTTTCCTGCGGCGGTGACGGTGCGCGAAGTCGGGCCGCGGGACGGTCTGCAGGTGGAGAGCCCCGTACCGGTGGGGGCGCGGGTGGCACTGATCGAGGCGTTGCTAGCTGCCGGGGTGACCGAGGTGGAGGCGGTGGCGTTCGTGTCGCCCAAAGCGGTTCCGTCGATGGCGGGCGCGGAGGAGGTGGTTGCTTCCCTGCCGGATGTAGACGGTGTTCGCTACTGGGCGCTGGTACCCAACCTCCGGGGAGCGACGATGGCGCTGGAGGCGGGTGTCAACGGCTTGTCGGTAACCGTGTCTGCCTCGGAGAAGTACTCGGAGAAAAATGTGCGCATGTCGGTCCCCGAGTCGGTTGAGGAGGCGGCCCGGATCGCAGACTTGGCCGGAGGGCGACTCCCGGTGGATGCCGTCATCTCGTGTGCGTTTGGTTCGCCGTACGAGGGTGATCTAGAGCCTCGGATGGTCGCCGATCTCGGTAAGCAGTTGCGGGAAGGTGGCGCGACCAGTCTCACGTATGCCGACACGACGGGCATGGCAACGCCGCCGCGGGTGGCAGCGCTGCTGGACGTCACCGGTGTCGATGTTGGTTTGCACTTTCACGAGACGCGCGGGACGGGGCTGGTCAACGTGTACGCCGCGCTTGAGGCGGGGGTTGCTCGCTTCGACTCGTCCATCGGAGGACTGGGGGGTTCACCGTTTGCGGCCGGCTCGGCCGGCAACGTCGCGAGCGAGGAGCTGGTCCATCTGTGCACCGACCTCGGCATCGATACCGGGATCGATCTGGAGCGATTGCTTGAGGCGAGCAAGCTGCTCGTATCGATCGTCGGTCATGGGGTCGCGAGTCGAGTGGCGGCCGCCGGCCCACGCTGGCGGCGGTCCGAGGCGGAGTCATGCCCTGGTGTGAGGAGTGCAGCAAGTTCTGGAACCCGCCCAGCATGGGCAAAGGTGGGGAATGCCCGAGCTGCGGCAAGGTGATCGCACCGCCTCGGAAGGCACCGTGGCACTTCAAGGTTCTGCTGGCAGGGACGGCGATCTATCTCGGGTATCGGGCCTTTCAAGGGGTCGAGTGGATCGCGCACCATCTGTGACGCCTAGACTTTGGCTCTGATTGACCGCGGGCTG
>JBPYFF010000466.1:0-14942 GCA_051984455.1 Acidimicrobiales bacterium
TTGGCGGGTGGGTCGGTCCGGGTGACCCGGCCCGCGGGGAAGCCGCTGGAGGCCTCGTACAGGGTCCGCGTCTGCAGCCCGAGGTTGCCGAGGGTGTTGGCTGCCGCGTTCGGATCGCTGCCCGACACGTCCGGAATGGTGACCTTCGTCTTGCCGGTCGAGACCGTCAAGGTGACGGTCGAGCCTTTGGGCACCTGACCGGGCGCCGGGTTCTGGGCTATCACCTGATTGACCGGCACAGTGTCGGAGGCCTGGGGTGTCGTTGTCACGTGGAAGCCGGCCTGGGTGAGCGCAGCCGTCGCCTGATTGACATCCTGGCCCCGCACGTCGGGGAGCTGGACAATCTGCGGCCCGCCGCTCACGATCAGGGTCACCGTCGACTGCGTCTTCACCGTCGTTCCTGGCTTGGGCTGGCTGTCGATGACCTTTCCGGGGGTGGTGTCGCTCGTCTGTTGCTGCACCTGAACCTTGAGCCCGAGGTTCTGCAACTCCGATTGGGCTTGCGCCGCGTCCGCCCCGATGATGTCGGCCGGGATGGTGACCTCTTTGGCGCCAGCCTTGTCGAACAGCCCCAGCTGCTTGCCCAGCAGAAACAGCAGCCCGGCCAGCACTGCCAGCATGACCAGCAGCACCGCGATGTAGATGCCGGTGCGCCTCCCCCCGGGCTCCTCCATTTCCTCTTCGGCCAGGACCGGCTCGACCCGCGTGGCAGGCATCATGACGGTCGGCGGCGGCGGGTCGGCCAGCACAGGAGCGCCCTGCATGTAGCGGAGCAGATCGGCCTGGAGCTGCTCGGCCGTCTGGTAGCGCCGTCCCGGGTCCTTGGCCATGGCCTGGAGGACGATGGCCTCGAGCGGTGGCGGGACTGCCTGGTTGACCTGGGTGGGTGCGACCGGGTCCTCGCGGACGTGCTTGTAGGCAATGGCGACGGGGTTGTCCCCGGCGAACGGAATCCGGCCGGTCACCATCTCGTAGAGCACGACACCGAGGGAGTAGATGTCGCTTCGAGCGTCAACCGGTTGGCCCTGAGCCTGCTCGGGTGAGAAGTACGTCGCCGTCCCCATAACGGCGCCCGTCTGGGTCAATCCCTCCTGGGCACCGCCGCCGACCGCCCGGGCGATGCCGAAGTCGGTCACCTTGACCTGGCCCGAGTTGTCGATGAGGACGTTCCCGGGCTTGACGTCCCGATGGATCACGCCGTGGCGGTGGGCAAACGCGAGCGCGCCTGCGACGTCGGCTGCGATCGACGCCGCCCGGGCCGGTTCCAGCGGCCCTGCGGCGATCAGCTCGGCGAGGGTCCGGCCGTCGACGTACTCCATGACGATGAAGTAGGTCCGCGCCCCCTCACCCCAGTCGTAGATGGAAACGATGTTCGGGTGGGTGAGGTTGGCGGCCGCCTGCGCCTCTCGGCGAAACCGCTTCACGAAGGCCTGATCGACCGAGAGCTCGGGGAAGAGGACCTTGAGAGCGACGGGGCGATCGAGCAGCAGGTCTTTGGCCAGGTACACCTGGGCCATGCCACCCCGGGCCACGTGGCTGATCAGCTCGTAGCGGTCGTTGAAGACCTGGGCGTCCTGCTGGGTCATCGCCGAAAGCCTACGGGCCGGTCGAGGTGCGGCACGAGCGGTCAGCCACCCAGCGCGGCCTGAAGCACCGCTTTGGCAATAGGGGCGGCGATGGCGCCGCCGGTGGCTTCGTTGCTCTCCGGCTGGTTCTCGACCAGGACGGCGACCGCGATCTTTGGCTGTGCGCTGGGCGCGAAGCAGGCGAACCAGGCGTGGATGGTGTTGTTGCCGGTCTGAGCCGTCCCGGTCTTGCCGGCGACCTGGACGTCCGGGATCTGAGCGGCGGTACCGGTGCCGTTCTGCACCACGGAGACCATGAGCTGCGTCATCTGGGCGGCGGTCTGCGGAGAGGTGGCCCGAATCCATGGCGATGGCTGATAGGTGCGGACGACCTGTCCCTCCGAGTTGTTGACCCGGGCCAGGATGTGAGGCCGCATGATTACCCCGTTGTTGGCGATGGCGGACGCGATGAGGGCCATCTGCAGGGGCGTCGCGGCCACGTTCTCCTGGCCGATGGCGGACTTGGCCAGGCCGGGCTGATCGTGGACGAAGGAATCACCCGGCGGGAAGAACGACTTGGCCACGGCCGGCAGGTCGAGCGGTGGCGTCTTGTTGAAGCCATAGTCGGCCGCCTCGCCGGCGAGCGGAGGACCGCCGAGGTCAAGGCCGATCTGGGCGAAGCCGGTGTTGCACGACACCCGGAACAGCTCGGGCAGGAGCCCGCCACATACCTCGCCCCCGAAGTTGCGCAGGACCTGTCCGTTGGTCTGTGGCAACGGAAGGGCCGAAAGGAAGGGATAGGGCTTGGTGGCCAGGTCGGGTTTGCGTTCGTAGACGGCGGACGAGGTGACCATCTTGAACGTCGACCCGGGGAAAAACCGTTCCCGGTACGATCGAGGCAACAGCGGCTTGTCCGGATTGGCATTGGCGGCCTCCCAGTACGACCTGACCTGGTTCTGGTCGTGGGCGGCCAGGGCGTTGGGGTCGAAGGACGGGTTGCTCCAGAGGGCCAGGATCGCACCGGTGCTCGGGTCGATGGCCACGACCGACCCCTTCCTGTTGCCGAGCGCCCGGCGGGCGGCACGCTGGAGCTTGTCGGACAGCGTCAGGGTGACGGTCTGGCTTTTGTCCCGCTGGACCGTCAGGTCCCTGAGGCTCGGAAGTTTGAAAGGAGCGTTGGCCCCGGTCAGGTCGGCGTCGAAGCTTCGCTCCGCTCCGTCCTCGCCGTAGGTGAAGGAAAAATACCCCGTCACCTGGGCGAAGAGATCTCCTTCGGGGTATGTGCGCAGGTATTTGAACTGGTCCGAGGTCACCTGCGAGTGGGCCAGCACCTTTCCGTCGGCCGAGACGATGTCGCCCCGCTTGGTGTTGAACCTGGCCAGGGCCAGACGAGCATTGAGGGGGTGATGGTTCAACGAATTCGCTCGCACCACCTGCAGGTAGTTCAGCTGCAGGAACAGGAGCAGGAAGAGCACGACGATTCCTACCCCGACCAGCCGGATCTGCCTGTTCATCCGGCAACCAGTACTTCGTCGGGCTCGACTGCTCGTCCGGCCACCGCTGGAGCCTCGGAGTCGTTGGAGATCCGCAGGAGGAGGGCCAGGAGGATGTAGTTGGCGATCAGGCTCGACCCGCCGTAGGACACAAACGGCAGGGTGATTCCCGTCAGAGGGATGATCCTTGTCACGCCGCCGATGATCACGAAGGTCTGCACGCCAAGGATGAGGGAGAGACCGGTCGCCAGCAACTTCTCGAACGGGCGCTCGCAGCGGATGGCGATGCGCAATCCGGTACCCACCATGAGCAGGAACGCGGCCACGACCGCGGTCGCGCCCAGCAATCCCAGCTCCTCTCCGATGGCAGCGAAGATGAAGTCCGTCGTGGCGTCGGGAATCCCCTGCGGACTGCCGAGACCCGGTCCAGTGCCGTAGAGCCCGCCTGCCGCCATATGGAACCAGCCCTGAATGATCTGGTAGCCGGTGGTGTTGTACAGGGGCCAGGGATTGCGCCACGCCTGTATGCGGCTCTTGGCATGGCCGATGACCTTCAGGGCGAAGAGGGATCCCGCCGCGAACAGGCCGGCGCCCAGGGTGAGGTAATACCCCCGGCCGGTTGCGACCCACAGCATGCCGATGAAGAGCGCAAAGAAGAGGAAGGACGAGCCGAGGTCGTTCTCGAACAGGAAGATCATGAGGGAGATGCCCCACGCCACCAGGACAGGGGCCAGATATTTGGGATCGAGGACAAGGAACCGACCGACCCTGAGCGTTCCCTTCGAGAGCAGCTCGCTGCGCTCGACCATGTAGGACGCGAAGAAGATCGCCAGGGCGATCTTGGCCAACTCGCCGGGCTGAAAGGTGATCGACCCGAAACGCACCCACAGCCGGGCCCCGTTGATGTTCTGGCCGAGGCGGGGAGCGAGCGGCAACAGCAACAGGCCGATGCCGATCAGGGCAAAGGTGTAGCGGTAGCGCTCCAAATCACGGGCCCGGCGAACCAGGACCAGGGTGAGCAAAAAGGCACCGATGCCGAGAGCCGTCCATATGGCCTGCAGCCCGGCCAGGTGCCGGTTGAGCCGGGCGATGAACACGTAGCCGATGCCGTTGAGCAGGCATGCCGTCGGCAGCAGCACGGGGTCGGCGTACGGGGCCCATCGCCGCATCCCGAGATGGGCGACCAGCAGCAGGCCGCACACCATGGCGAGAAAAGGACCGATATTGGCGGGGAGCGATCCCGCCTTGCCCAGGCTGGCCAGCACGTACAGGCCCGCCGTCAGGACCAAGGCGAGAACGATCAGGCCCAGCTCTGTCCGCCGTCGAGCCGGCGGCCGAGTCACGGCGGGATACCTCACGGCGCAAGCGGTGGTGAGGTGGTGGGTGGTGAGGTGGTGGGTGGTGAGGTGGTGGGCGGTGCCGTGGACGGCGGCGACGTGGACAGCGGCGACGTGGACGGCGGCGACAGGACCTCATGGGCCTGGGCTTCGCTTTGCAGGTTCCGCACGTAGGTACGCGCCTGGGCCAGCGTCGCCTCTTCCTTGCCGCCCTGGAGGTCGCTCAACCGCGACGTGAGGACAGCCGAGGTCGAGACTTTGGTCCGCTCCGCCACGGTCGGCTGAAACCAGAGCAAGCCACCCGGACGGCCCTTGTAGATGACCAACCGCGAGTCCGCGATTCCCACGAAGTAGCTGCCCCGGGCGTACCAGGCGATCGCAACCACTGCCAGTGCCAGCAGCACGGCCAGCGCAGTCGTGAAGCCCACGACGCGGAAGGTGATGGCGCTTCTTGTCGGCGGTTGGTTGCGTGCCGTACCCCTGGACCGCCGAACGCGGCCACCGCCCCCCTCTTGCGCATCGGGCTCGCCTTTTTCCCCCTCTCGGGCAATGACCAGACCCGTGTCCGATGCCAGTGCGTCGGAGGCAGCCTTGGCCTGGTCGTCGTCATCGACGACGTCGACGACCACCACCGTGATGTTGTCGTTGCCCCCCCGGGCCCTCGCCTCCGCGACCAGGGCCTTGGCCGCCTCGCCCGGCTTCTCCAGCCGGCGGAGGACGCTGGCGATCTGATTGTCACTGAGCTCTCGGGGCAACCCGTCGCTGCACAGCAGGTAGCGATCGCCCCGGACAGGAAGGATCTGGATATCGTCGACCGTGACGTCCGGGTCGACCCCGAGGGCGCGAGTGAGGACGTGACGGTGCGGATGGATGTCGGCCTCAGCTTCTGAGAGTTGCCCCTCGTCCACCAGTTCCTGCACGAGGCTGTGGTCGGTCGTCAGTTGTTCCAGCTCACCCTGGCGAAGGCGGTAGACCCGGGAATCGCCGACAGAGATGACCGTCAGCAGCTCCTCCCCGTCCGACTTGACGAGCGCCACGGCGACGAGCGTGGTACCCATGCCTCGCAGCTCCAGGTCGGTCTGGCCTCGCTCCCAGACGGCCCGATTGGCTTCCTCGGCGGCGGCGACCAGGCCGCCCGGGGAGCGGTCCTTGTCGAAGGCAGCCTTCAGTGCCTCAATGGCAGTGAGGGAGGCGACCTCTCCGGCCGCGTGCCCACCCATGCCGTCGGCGACCGCGAAGAGGGGCGAGGCGGCCAGCAGCTGGTCCTGATTGACGGTCCGGACGAGCCCGACATCGGTTGCCGAGCCGGATCGCAGCGCCGTCATCGTTCCGGCCTCATCGGCTCAGCTCCAGAATCGTCTTCCCGACCTGGAGGCGATCGCCCTTGCGCAGCGGGGCGGCGGCCGACACCTGCTTGCGATTGAGAAAGGTGCCGTTGGTGGAGCCCAGGTCCTCCACGTAGAGCGACCCGTTGTGGCGGAACACCCGGGCGTGCAGCTGGGACACGAAGGTGTCGTCTGGCAGGGCCACCCCGCAGCCCACGGCCCGTCCGACGGTGAGCTCATCGCCCAGCTCGAAGACCTGTCCCTTGCGACTCGGCGGCTCGAGCACGACCAGGCATTCGCTCCCGTCGTGACGACGTTGCCGGCGGCCGCGGCCTTTCGGCGGTAGTGCGGGCTCCGCAGAAGCCGGAGGACCGGCCGCAACCGGGACGGTCTTCGGCTCGCGCAGCTCGATCCAGACGGCCCGCAGCACCCGCAGGAAGAACAGGTAGAGGAGGCCGAGGAAGATCACTTTGAGAATGGTCAGGAGTGAATCGGGCACGCCCTACTGGGCCTCGTACCGCACTTTGGTGGAGCCAACCATGATCTCGTCGCCGTGCTGCAGGCGATGACCGCGGACACCAACGCCGTTGACCTTGGTGCCGTTGGTGCTGCTCAGATCGATCAGAACATACCCATTACCGTCGTCGGCCCGGCGGACCTGGGCGTGTCGCCTGCTCACATTGGGGTCGCTCAGCGCGATCTCGCACTCCGGGAGACGTCCGATCGTGACGACGTCGGCGCCCAGGGCGATGCGGCGGCCATCGGGCAGCAGGAGCGCCGATGGGCCCGGCCCGGACTGCGAGATCTCGCCCGCCACCAGCAGACGCCCGGGTGTGAGGTCGGGATCGGTCAGCAGTTCGACCGTCACGCCGCCGAGGAACAAATAGCCCTCACTCCGGGCGTGTTCGCGAGCGACCGACGTCAACTCGTCGATGAGCTCGCCTTCGATCGGGGCAAACCGGTCACGGTCGGCTTTCGACAGCGCGACCGCGAACTGGTTGGGCACGATCGTGCCGCGAGGGGCAACAGTGCGGCGGAGATCCATCTCGCGGGTGATGCGGCGTCCGATCTCGACGGGCTGCAGCCCGCTGCGGAAAGCCCGGGCGAAGACGCCCTCGACGAGGCGTTCGAGCCGTCGCTCGAACTGCTGGAGTCCCATGGTCAAGGATGATGGTACCCAGCGGGAATGTCGCCCAGACGGCAGGAGACGCGGCGTAGCGGTGCGAGGTCGGGCCCGGACCGGGTCGGTCGGGCGGCGTGGGGTACTGTGGCTGCTCCACTCGGGCGAGTGGCGGAATTGGTAGACGCGCAGGATTCAGGTTCCTGTGTCCGCAAGGACGTGGGGGTTCAAGTCCCCCCTCGCCCACGGCGCGTGCCCGGGTGCGCCGGGAGTGGAGTCCTGGTTCCGCTTCGGACGTCAGCGAGCCGGGCATCCGCTGGAGCCGCTCAGTCCTGCCATGAGCACAGAGTCGCGGCGCCGTGGTTGATGTCCACGTAGGTGTTGCCGCGGAGCCAGTTGCCGCAGTTGATGTACGTACCGATCGGCATCCCGACGGTCTCGGCCGCATGGGTGTGTCCGAAGATCACGGTGTCGAAGCCGCGCTGCAGGAGATCGTTGGCGGCGCGGTGATACCTGGTCCCGGCGCCCGGATCGGTTGATCCGTCGCGGGCATGACGTCGACTGTTCCAGTGGTCGACGGTCGTGCCCACGCGGTCCCACCAGCGGTAGATGTCCGGGATGGCGAAGACGAGATAACCGGCCAGCCGGGTCGCTCGCTGGTAGCTCGTAGGGGAATAGGAGAACCACGGGTCGTAGATGTGTCCGTGCTCGACGCGGATGCGGTGATCGCCACTGTGCACGTTGAGGAACGGAGAGATCTGACTGAACACGAAGTCGGAGAGGAATTGCTCGAGCAGGATGTCGTGGTTGCCCACGATGTAGTACACCCGCAGGTCAGCGTGGAGGAGGCGGTGAAGGCCCGCCATGACCGGGGGCGTGTCGCTGGCCAGGCGGGGGAAGCGCGTCTGGGCGAGGTCGAAACCGTCGCCGTTGATGCACAGACTGGCGCCCTCCTTGAGAGCATGGTCGAGGAAGCTCACCAGACGCGCCCGCGCGGTCGAGCTGGGGTTGCCCAGATGGAGGTCGGACACGACGAACATCCGATCTTCTGTCGCCACGGTACGCATCTGGGCCAGGACCCTATATGTCGTCGTGGACAAGGAGAGAGTTCGATCCCCCCGCCACATCAGCGAGCGCCGCGTTCAGATTCCGAATCCGACCGGACAGCTTCTGCAGCATCTCAACTGCGAGCGTCGGGTCGCGGCGGATGCGGAACAGGAGCGCGCCCGCGCTCAGCTCCACCAACACTGTCGGCTCGATGGCCACGACGTCGGCAGTGCGAGGTTGCGATTCGAGCAATGACATCTCCCCGAAGAAATCGCCCCGCTGCAGCCGGCCGAGCACCACGACTTGCTCTCCGACATGGCGACGCACCTCCACCCCGCCCGACTGGATGATGAACATGTTGGCGTCATCGTCTCCCTGGGCGACGATCAGCTCGCCGGGATCGGCGTGCCGCGTCACCGCATCCCCCTGTACTCGTCGCCCGGCGGTCGCCATCCGTTCCAGGGGGGAGCGGCCGGGCCCCGGGCGGGACGCACCGCCGGTCACGTGACATCCCCGCTGCTGCGGCCGACCAGGGACATCAAGCGTTCGCCACCGTATTTTGCACGGAAGGCGTCAACCGTGTAGGCGACAAGATGCAGCGGCGATGAGGCCCGGGCCGACGCCGAACGTGGCAGGTCGAAGAGCGGGCCCATCTCGCCGAACTGGTCACCAGGCGACAAGGATGCCAGACGCACCTCCGTCCCGTCGGGCCGTTTGCGGACGATCTCGACCGTCCCATCAATGATCTCGTAGATGCGGTCGCCGACCGACTCCTGCTCGAAGATCGTTTCGCCTGCACCGTAGTGCTCGTCGAGCGCCGGTCGATCGCCGGTCGGGTGTACGTGTGGCTGCATTTCCACCAGCTGGTCGGCGAGCGGGATCATCCGGCTGTCGTGGGTCGAGACGACGACGGTGCGGCCGCGCGTCGTCAGCGTTCTGAGGATGCGGATCACGACCTCCACCTGCACATGATCAAGGCTCGCGGTCGGTTCATCGGCAACGATCAGCGGCGGATCCAGCGCCAGGGCCCGGGCGATCGCGACCCGCTGCTGCTGGCCTCCGGACAGGCTCGAGGGATGATGGTGAACGCGCTCGCGCAAGCCCACCTGGTCGAGCAAGGCAAGTGCTCGTTCCTTTGCTGCGGCGCGCTTCACCCCCGAGGTGCGCAGCGGAACCATCACGTTCTCGGTGGCGTCGAGGGAGGGCACCAGGTTGAATGCCTGGAAGACGATGCCGACCGAATGGCGCCGATAAGTCCCCAGGTCGGCTCGCTCCAGGCTGGTGACCTCTACGTCGCCAAAGCGGATCACGCCGTTCGTCGGACGCTGGATACCGCTGAGGCACGACAGCAAGGTCGTCTTACCGCAACCGGAAGGACCGAGGAGCACCGCCAGCGTGCCCTCCGCGACTTCCAGATTGAACTTATCGAGCGGCGTCACGGCGTAGTCGTCGCGTCCGTAGATGACGGTCAGGTCCTTGATGGAGAGCTGCGGCATCTCAGCGACCGCCGAACGCGACGGCAGGGTCCACCGTCACCGTCCTGCGGAGCCCGGCCAGGCTGGCGACGACCCCGATCACGACCGCCAGCGCCAACAGGGTCGCCGACGCTCCGGCGGGGATGGTCACGGGGATCGGGAAGAGCGGCGCGAGCAGCAGCGCAATACCAATCGACAGCAACGCCGCCAGCACTGCCAGGATCACCGCTTGCATTGCCAGGCCGGCGCCCATCTGCCACGCCTTGACGCCGGTGGCCTTGAAGATCGCGAAGTCACGGGTCCGTTCGAGTGCGGAGAGAAACACGACTGAGCCGATGATGCAGGCCGCGACGAGCCACAGCAGCACCTCGACCATCGCCAGCGACCCGGTCGCCGTCTTCATCGGGCGCTCGAGGTCGGCCGATGCCCCCGCGGGTGAGAAGCGGGTGAGTCCGGCAGGGGCAGGGCCAGGTGGCGTCGTCCGCTCGACGAACGCTCGCGTGATGGGCGCGCCGCCGGCGAGCTGGACCTGGGCGTCCCTGGTCGTGAGGACGATGACCGGCTGACCGCCGAATATCGTGCGGCCCCGCATCAGGCCGGCGATCGAGTAGTGGTTGGTCCCGAGCTTCAGCTGATCCCCCACCTTCAGGCCACTCGACTCGTCGGCCACGACCTGGCCGTTGCGTTCTGCCTCGTTGCCCCTGACCAGGGGCAACCTCCAGCCGGCCGGTAGTCCGATCAGCCCCACTTGCTTGATCGAGCCCTTGAGGTGAACCGCGGCACTCCAGAACATCATGGGCGCCGCGTCGGGCGCCTTGTCGTCGGAGAGGATCGTCGTGCTCGTGAACGGCCCCGCCTCACCCGAGGCCGCCAGGTACGACTGACCGCCGATCGCCGACACCACGTTGTTGATCTCGCGAGGAAACGACTCCGACACCCCGGACATGACAAGGCTCATGCTGAACACGAGCGCCGTGGCCACAAGCGCAATCGCGAACCGCTTTCGCCGCCAAAGCAGGTCGCGCCACGAAGCCAATATCATGACTGCCCCTCCATATCACTCCCGTCCGCTTCACTACTATCTCGACGTCAATCGAGCGCCGCGCCTGGTTCGGACGGGAGCCCCCGGACGGGCCATCAACGGTAGCAGTCGAGCGGGCCCGATGCCCGATCGCCGCACCGAAGCCGGGCCGTTCTCGACGTTCGGCCAGCCCTCCGGCGGGCTGCGGGCCGCGCTCAGAGCCCCCGGGAGGTACCGCTGACGATGACGGGAATTGCCACCCTTCGTGGTGAAGTAGGCGTCCGCGCCGCGGCCCGTTGGGGTCGCCCTTCGCTGGTCAGGCCGGTATCAGGAGGGCTCAGCTCTTCGAGTCGGGGATCATCGCGTAGGTCGAGAAGCACATCTCGTCCTCGGTCCCCTCCGCGAAGACGATGTACTTGGGTGGGCGGTTCGGATCGAGGGATCGATCCCACGAGCACTGCATTCGCACCGTCTCGCCGGCGTTGACGTGGAGCGGCGTGGCCAGCTCGTAGTTCATTTGCCAGTCGAAGTTCCACGTCGGTATGTCCAGCAACACTCTCTGGTTGGGCGTCCCCGGGTCCAGGGTCAGGCGGAAACTCTGCCCGAGCGTGTGCATGTGGCCCATGGCCGAGACGATCTGGCCGGAGATGGGCACGGTCGTGTCGCAAGACGACGACGCCACCCCCTGGAAGTTCATCGTCAGTTGCTGGGGCGTCTTGTTGCACAGCAAGAGCAGTCCCGACTCGGCCAGCTGGCCGATGGGTCCATAGAGCTGACCATCGCGGGCGAGCGCGGCGTTGCGGTCGCAAAGGGGAGCCGACACCCCCGGCATGCACGGGATCTCGACCGGCGCCAGCGGGTTGACGATGTCGAGCGGCACGATGCCGGCATTCACGGGGTCGGTCTGGAAGGTGACGCCCGACTGGTCAGGGACCGGTTGCCGGTCATAGTGATAATGGATCTGGAACACGAAGGCATCTCCGGGCTGGAACAGGATGCCCGAGTGTTCCGGATAGACGACCGGATCCTGGCCCGGGACCCACCCTGCCATCAGGCCCGGCTGCTCCCCGAAGCTTCCCCGGGTGGGCGAGGGCGAATCGGGCTGGATCGACGTTCCATGGTCGCGGCCGCGGCCCCGCCCACCGCTCCCGTCGGGAAGGGAGGGCCCGGCGTAGCACCGCCAGCCTGGCTGGCCGTCCTGGCCCGACATGGCCAGACCTTCGGCTGCCTGGGTCGCGTCGATGTGAAAGATCTGGCTGTGATGGATCTCCGCCAGATGCTGCGGCGTCACCGTGTAGCCGGTGACGTAGGTCGGCTGGGTGAAGTGCGGGTCGAGCACGAAGCACCGATAGTCGTTGGGCACGCTCAGTGAGCCTGTGTAGGGCTGGGCCATCTTCAAGACGACGTCGGCCCGTGGCTGCGGCCCGGCCGGGGTTTTCGGTGGCCGGATGGGAGTCGATCCCGGGACGTCGAGCTTGCCGCCGGCATTGGCCCAGCGAGCAATGGTGTCGATGGTTTTCTGATCCAGCTGCTTGGAGTGGGCCAGCGGCACTCCCAGGCTCGAGGCGGGCCAGGGAGGCATGTAGCGGTTCTTGGTGACGACGCCGATGCCGTCGGCGACCTTCTGAGCGTCGCCCGCGTTGTCGAGCAGCCAGTGGGCGGCCCCGACCTGGCCCGAGTTGTGGCAGGACGCGCAGTTCGTGGCAAGGACGGGCTCAATGTCCTTCTTGAACGAAGGGCTCTGGCCGGTGCGGGGAGCCGAGGCCGGAGCAGAGATCAGGGTCGGGACGCTGAAGTGGGATGGATCGAGCGCCACCAGCTTGAAAGTCAGCCCAACGTCGTCGCCAGTGCTCAACAGACCAGCGAGGGAAATGGGACCGACGCCGAAGCTGGACATCTTGACGTGGGTGGTGGCCGTCGCGTTGAGCTCCCCACCCGCCAGTTGGGCAGTGACGTTCCACGTGACCGGGGCCGGTTTGCCATGCGCCGTCAGGACGCCGGACATGGTGAACGAGTACTGGCGGCCGTCGACGATGGCGGGCGGGAGCCCCGACAGCGAGAGGGTGTTGAACTCGGCCAGGGGGTTGTTGTGCGATTCGAGATAGCTCTGACGGATGCGGGCGTCGCGGAGGTTGTTGTTCGAGTGGAGCTGTTCGACGTCGACCACGATCTGGCCGACCCGGCTGGCCGCCGGATTGGTGCGATTGATCGCGAGGTCGCCGGCGATGCCATTGGTTGAACCCGTCGCATGGTGGGCGGTCTGGCCGACAATCTTCTCGGGCACGCTGTAGGTGACCTGCGAACGGGTCGGATCGATGCGGTAGACCGTCTCTCCGCTCAGTGCGGCCAGGCGCGGCGCCGTCGGCACGTCGTAGCTGACGGTCTGGAACTTCGTCGACGTAGACAGCGCCGAATGCACCTGGACCCAGAGATAGATGCCGACGGCGACGATGGGGCCGACGAGGAAGAGGATGATGAGCGACCTCGGCGACTTGAGGATGCGCGAGACCCGCGACTGACCCGTGGCCGGGTTGGTGTCTGTCATTCCGTTCCCCCGATACGGTCAGCATAGGGTAAACGATGCTTCACCGCCCCAGCACCCAGGAGCCGCCATGACGATGACGCCGGCGATCGACCTGCTCGACCCAGCTTCGTTCGCCCACGGCCACCCGCACGATCAGTACCGATGGCTCCGCCAACACGACCCCGTGCACTGGCACGACGAGCCCGAAGGTCCCGGGTTTTGGGCTGTCACCCGCTATGCCGACGTTCAGACGGTCAGTCGGGATCCGGAGACGTTCTCATCGTGGCTGGGAGGAGTGATGATCCCGGACGGGGGGCCGGAGCTTCTGGCCGGGAGCCGGCTGATGATGCTGTACATGGACCCGCCCGATCACACCCGCTACCGGCTGCTGGTCAACAAGGGCTTCACGCCCCGCGGTGCGTCGGGGTGGACGGAGCGCATGAGCGACCTGGCCGGGCTGATCGTCGACGAGGTCATCGAGCAGGGTGAGTGCGACCTGGTGACAGCGCTGGCCGGAGAGATGCCGTCGTACGTCATTGCTCAGCTGATGGGCATTCCTCTCGACGACGGACGGCGGCTGTACGAGCTCACCGAGGTCATGCACTCGGGCGATCCATCCCTCACGCTTGAGCAACGGGCGGGAGCGGTGGTCGAGATGCACAGCTACGCCGCCAGCGTGGCCGAGAACAAACGACGGCACCCAGGGGACGACCTCGCCACCCGACTGATCGAATCCGAGGTCAACGGCGATCGACTGTCGGCGGAGGAGTTCAACTGGTTCTTTCTCCTTCTGCTCAACGCTGGTGGCGACACCACCCGCAACCTGGTCGCGGCCGGCATGGAAGCGCTCTTCCAGCACCCGACGGAATATGCCCGGCTGATTGCCGACACCGACGCTCTCATGCCCAGCGCGGTGGAGGAGCTTTTGCGCTATGTGAGCCCGGTGGTCCATATGCGACGGACCGCGAGGGTCGACACCATGCTGGCGGGAACGCCGATCGGGTCCGGCCAGAAAGTGGTGGTGTTCTACGCCGCGGCCAACCGCGACGAGCGAGTCTTCGTCGAGCCGGAGCGACTTGATCTCTCCCGCAGCCCGAATCCGCACGTCGCGTTCGGAGGTGGGGGGCCGCATTTCTGCCTGGGTGCCCACTTTGCCCGCCTGGAGACCACGGCCTTGTTGACCGAGATGCTGACCCGGATGCCGGACATGGAGCCGGCGGGGGAGCCGGAACGGCACCTGTCCAACTTCATTGCCGGGCCCCGGCACTTTCCCGTGCACTTCACCCCGGGGCCGAGGCGGCGAGCGGCATAGCATGGCCGGCGCCGCAGCCGCGCTGAGCAAGGCATGATTGGCGGACGACGGTCAGTGGTCGAGGAGGCTGTGCAAGGTGGACGTAAGGAACGTGCAAGAAGTCACCCCCGAGGTTGAGCACAACGGAACGGTCCCGGTCTGGTGGCTCATCCGGCCGCGCGAGATGCAGGCCATCACCGATGGTGGCTATCTGGAGCTGGCCAACGAATTCGAGGTCCCGGTTGGCGGTGAGGTGTACCCGCACACCCACCCGACCCACGAGTTCTACTTCGTGATGTCCGGGCAGGGCGTGATGACCATCGGAACCGAACATCGTGACGTGCAACCCGGCGACCTGATCTACATCCCGCCCGACGCCGTCCACAGCCTGAGGCCCACGGGAGATGGGCCTATCCACTGCTTTTGCTTCGCGGTCGCGGTCAAAGACGCCGGAGAGATCGACTACACCACGCACACGTAGCTTCCCGCTCATCAGTTTCCGTACTGCCTGGTCTCCGGCCGCTCGAGCAGGAGCGCATGGGCCGATGCGGCCGCGACCGGGCGATGCTCGACACCGGCCGGCACGACGAACAGGTCTCCCCGGTGCAGGTCCACCGGGTCGCGATCGGCGAGCTCGATCCGGAATTCTCCGTCCCAGCAGAGGAACAGCTCGTCTTCGGTGTGACGGTGCCAGGGAAACTCGCCCTCGAGCCGGGCGATGCGAACCACGGCGTCGTTCACGAC
>JBPYFF010000467.1:0-6693 GCA_051984455.1 Acidimicrobiales bacterium
TACCTGGAGTCGGATGCGGTGTTTGGAGTTCGTCCGTCGCTGATCGTGCCGTTCCAGCCGAGCGACAGCGGCCGGCTGGTCGCCCGCTTCGACATTTCGCTGAGCCCGCTGGCCGACCGGTCATGACCGGCAGGCCCGACCCGGACTACGACGTTTCCGCCTACCGCTCCACCGAACTGCGGGCACCACATCGACCGCTGGTCCCCCTCCCTCACGAGCCGACGGAGCGCCATGGCCCCGCCTTCGGCCACCTCTCCATTGACCCCCTCGACCGCGACCTGACCCGCTGGCGGCCACTCGGCGAACGCATCATCGTCACCGGCCGGCTGCTTGACGAAGCCTCCCGACCGATCGCGGGGCAACTGATCGAGATCTGGCAGGCCAACGCAGCCGGTCGGTATGCCCATGCCGCCGACCAGCATGACGCGCCTCTGGATCACAACTTCACCGGCGCAGGGCGGTGCTTGACCGACGGAGATGGCAGCTATCGGTTCGTGACCATCAAGCCGGGCGCCTACCCATGGGCCAATCACGCCAACGCCTGGCGGCCGGCCCACATTCACTTTTCCGTCTTCGGCCGCGCCTTCACCGAGCGGTTGGTCACCCAGATGTACTTCCCTGGCGATCCCCTGCTCGACCACGACCCCATCTTCCTCTCCGTTCGAGATGAGCAAGCTCGCCACGATCTGATGGCCCGGTTGGACCTCGACACGACGGAGGAGGGCTGGGCGCTCGGGTATCGCTTCGACGTCGTGGTTGCCAATCACCTCACATGACCATCACTCCGTCACAGACCATCGGCCCGTTCTTCCGCATCGGCGCGGCGTGGATGGAAGCGCCAGACCTGGTTGCCGGCCACTCAGCCGGCGCGATCACCGTCACCGGTCACGTGCTCGACGGCGCTGGCGTCCCTGTATCGGATGCCATGGTCGAGATCTGGCAAGCCGACCCCCAGGGTGCCTTTCCCGCGGAGTGGCGGGGCTTCGGCCGGTGCCTCACTGACGACGAGGGCCGCTTCGCCTTTGTCACCGTCAAGCCGGGACGGGTGGATGCCCGCCAGGCGCCGCATATCGATCTATCCGTCTTCGCCAGGGGCCTCCTGCAGCGACTGGTGACCCGGATGTACTTCCCCGACGAGGAGGACGCCAACGCCGGGGACCCGGTGCTGACATCGATCGAGCAACCCGCCGTTCGAGCGACGCTGGTTGCGGTGGGGACAACGCCCGACCTTCGCTTCGACATTCACCTTCAGGGAGACGACGAGACGGTGTTTTTTGTCTACTGACGATGGGCTGTTCGCACCGATCGTCACCGGCGACGAGTTGTTGCGCGCCACCGATGACCGGGCCTGGCTGCAAGCGCTGCTCGACGTGGAGGCCGCCCTTGCTGGCGCCGAGGCCGAGGCCGGCATCATCCCCGCGTCGGCGGCGGACATCATCGTCACCTTTTGCACCGCCGGCGGGGCCGCGGACCGCTTCGATCCGGGGGAGCTCGGCCGGGCCGCTCGAGTCGGCGGCAACCCGGTGATTCCCCTCGTTGAGGCGTTGACGGCCGCACTTCCTCCCGAAGCCCGCGGCTGGGTCCACTGGGGGGCCACCAGTCAGGACGTGCTGGACACCGCGGCCATGCTCCTGAGCCACCGAGCCCTCGGGATCATCGAGGCCGACCTCGGTGGCCTGGCCGATGGCTGCGCCGCCCTGGCTGACCGCTATCGCACCACGCTGATGGCCGCCCGCACGTTGCTACAGCAGGCGCTGCCGATCACCTTCGGCCTCAAAGCAGCCGGGTGGCTGATCGCCACGCTGGATGTGCGCGGGCGAGTCGTCGAGGTGAGGTCCCGTCTTCCCATCCAGCTGGGCGGAGCCGCCGGCACGCTCGCCGCCCTGGGCACCGGCGGTCCCGCCGTCGCATCCCGCCTGGCCAGCCGCCTTCAGCTGGCCGAACCGCTCATTCCCTGGCATACCAGCCGGCAGAGGGTGGCCGAGCTGGGCACAACCCTGGGCCTGGTGGCCGGCCAGGCCGCCAAGATCGGCATGGACGTGGCGCTGCTCATGCAGACCGAGGTGGCCGAAGCGGTTGAGCCGGCCTTTCCTGGTCGAGGCGGGTCGTCAACCCTTCCCCACAAGCGCAACCCGGTCGGAGCGGCCGCGACCAGCGCGGCGGCGAGAAGGGCCCATGCGCTCATGTCGGTGCTCTTCACCGGGATGGTCCAGGAGCACGAACGGGCGGTGGGCGGCTGGCAGGCCGAGTGGGAGACCCTGACCGAGCTGCTTCGCCTAGCGGGTGGTGCCGCCGGCCGGATGCGGGAAACCATTCAGGGTCTGGAGGTTGATCCCAACGCGATGCGAGACAACCTGGATCGCACCGACGGGCTGCTCATGGCCGAACGGGTCACCCTGGCACTGGCACTGGCTGGCCACCTGGACCGATCCGAAGCGAGAAAAGTCGTGCAGCAAGCGGCCCGGTCGGGCCGTTCCTTTCGAACCGGGCTCCTGTCCGATCCGGCCATCACGTCCGCTCTCTCGGCTGACGAGGTCGATCAGCTGCTGGACCCGGCGGGGTATCTGGGCGCAACCAGCACGTTTATCGATCGGGCCCTTCAGGCTCATCGCAATGGCTGAGATGGAGCGCGCCGGCCACTTCGTGCAGTCCTTGGAGCGCGGTCTGGCGGTCATCCGGGCGTTTGGCGCCGAACGGCCGGAGCTGACCCTGAGCGATGTGGCCCGGGTTACTGGCCTGACACGTGCCGCCGCTCGCCGCTTCCTTCTCACGCTGGTCGAGCTCGGATATGTCCACTCAGACGGGCGAATGTTCTCGTTGCGGCCCCGCGTGCTTGAGCTTGGCTACGCCTACCTGTCGACGCTCAGCCTGACCGACGTCGCTTCCCCCCACATGGAGCAGCTGGTCGCATCACTGAGAGAATCGTCATCGATCTCGGTGCTCGATGGCGACGACATCGTCTATGTCGTCCGTGTTCCGACCCGCCGCATCATGACCGTGACGATCGCAGTCGGGACCCGGTTTCCTGCCTATGCCACGTCCATGGGCCGGGTTCTACTCGCGGGCCTGTCGCTACGCCGGCTCGACGAGTACCTGGCCCGGGTGCGCCTGGAGCCGTTGACCAGGCGCACCATCACCCGAACCCCGGCCCTGCGGGCTGCCGTTGGGGAGGTAAGGGCCCAGGGCTGGGCGCTGGTGGATCAGGAACTCGAAGATGGGCTGCGATCAGTGGCCGTTCCCATCGCGAGTGCCGGGGGAGAAGTGGCGGCGGCCATCAACGTGTCGACCCATGCCAGCCGGGTCACGCTGGAAACCCTCCGCCGCTCTTTCCTGCCTCAACTCCTCGAGACCGCGTATCGCATCCAGACAGATCTGGCCGCGCTCGGGTCGCCGGGGGCGCTGCCCGGCCGATGAACACGACTCAGGTGGGCATTGTGGGAGCGGGGCCTGCCGGTCTCATGCTGTCACACTTGCTTCACCTCGCCGGGATTGAATCGGTCGTGCTGGAGCAACGGTCCCGTGCCTATGTCGAGGCCCGGATCCGGGCCGGCGTGCTGGAGCAAACCACTGTGGACCTACTCAATCGATCGGGCGTGGGCGAACGCATGCGGAAAGAAGGCCTGGTCCATCATGGCGTGAACCTCCAGTTCGACGGTCACCGTCACCGCATTGCCCTGTCGGAACTAACGGGAGGCCGGGCGATCACCGTCTACGGGCAGCAGGAAGTGGTGAAGGACCTCATTGCCGCCCGTCTCGATACCGGTGGCGAGGTGTACTTCGACATCGCCGAAGTCTCGATCGGGGCACTCCAAACCGAACGGCCGATCATCGGTTTTCGTCGCCACTCTGCATGGGAGGAACTTCACTGCGACGTGGTTGCCGGTTGCGACGGCTTCCACGGCGTCTCCCGCACCGCGGTTCCTGCTGGAGTCCTTCGCGCCTTTGAACGTGAGTATCCGTTCGGATGGCTCGGCATCCTCGCCACAGTGGCACCGTCGACCGGCGAGCTGATCTACTCCTACCACGATCGGGGTTTTGCCTTGCACAGCCTCCGGTCACCCGAGCTGACCCGGCTTTACCTGCAGGTGGATCCGGCCGATGATGTCGCCAACTGGCCGGACGAGCGGATCTGGAAGGAACTGCAGATTCGGCTCGGTTCACCGGGCTGGTCATTGGCGGAAGGGCCGATCATCGAAAAGGGCATCACCGCCATGCGAAGCTTCGTGGTGGAGCCCATGCAGTATGGGCGACTGTTCCTTGCCGGTGACGCCGCCCACATCGTCCCGCCAACCGGGGCCAAGGGAATGAACCTTGCCATGGCCGACGTGAAAGTGCTCGCCGACGCGCTGGCGGACTGGTATCGGTCGGGGGACAGCAGGAAGCTCGACGCCTATTCCGAAGTCTGCTCGCGGCGGGTCTGGCGGGTGCAGGACTTCTCGACCATGATGACCGACCTGATGCACCGGCATGCCGGTGATGAGTTCGGTCGCAACCTTCAACGGTCCCGCCAGGCCTACGTCTGCAGCTCGTCCGCCATGGCCCGCACGATCGCGGAAAACTACGTGGGGCTCCCGCTGCCCTAGCCCCATACTTCAGAAGCCACCTCGACGATGAGCCGGAGCTTGGCCATCTGGTCGTCGTACGTCAGCTTGTTGCCTTCAACCGTCGAAGAGAACCCACACTGCGGTGACAGGCACAGCTGGTCGAGCGAGACGTAACGGGACGCCTCATCGATCCGTCGCTTTAACGCGTCCTTGCTCTCCAGCTCAGGCCGTTTGGTGGTGACCAGGCCGAGCACCACTTTCTTGTCTTTGGGGACCAAGCGCAGCGGCTCGAAGCCGCCCGAGCGGGCGTCGTCGTACTCCAGGAAGAATCCGTCCACCCGCAGCTGGTCGAATAACGCCTCGGCGACGAAGTCGTAGCCGCCCTCTGCCGCCCACGACGACCGGTAATTGCCCCGGCACATGTGCGTGGTCACCGTCATGGTCGACGGCCGGGACGCGATGGCGGCGTTGATCTGGCGGATGTAGCGCAGGTGCTGGTGCTCGGCGTCGTCGCCACGGGCAGCCAGCATGGCCCGCTGCCGGGGGTCGTTCAGGTAGGCGAGGCTGGTGTCGTCGAACTGGAGATAGGTGCAACCGAGCTCTGCCAGCGCGGCCACTTCTTGCGCGTAGGCGGCGCTCAGATCGTCCCAGAACTGGTCGACATCCGGGTAGACGTCCTGGTCGATGGCAGCGGGGCCGCCCCGGTAGTGCACCATGCTCGGGGAGGGGATGGTCAGTTTCGGCGCGGCGGTCGTGGTGGCCTGCTGGAGGAACCGGAAGGCGTCCCCGAAGATGGTCGTCGGCAGCGTGATCCGGTCGTAGATGCAGAGGGCGGCGGCCTGGAATGAAATATTGCCCTCGGGGTTGTGAAACTCGACCTGCAACCTCTCATCCGTCGGCCGGATCCCGCCCAGCTGATAGATGAAGTCCATGTGCCATGACGCCCGGCGGAACTCGCCATCGGTCGGCGACTCGAGGCCGACGTCCTCCTGGGCCTTCACGACCGCCCGAATCGCATCATCCTCGACGGCGCGCAGTTCGTCCGTCGAGATCTGCCCGGCGGCAAACTCCTCACGGGCCCGAAGCACCGCCGGGGGCCGCAGCAGGCTCCCGACGTGGTCAGCCCGAAACGGCGGCACCTTCCAAGGCTAATCCAGCTACCGTTGCGGGCCCGGCGACGCAGCAGTGCGGCGAGTGTAGAGAGTGACGTCGATACCCGGAAATGACGCCGCCATTTCGGGTTGGAACACTCGAGCGACAGCTGGCCGCAGCGGTGCAAAGGGGCCGAACGGCGGGTAACGGTGATTGCTCGGGTCGGTGACGAGCCACAGCCGCTCGACCCGGGATAGCCGGGTTAACAAGGTCGGCGGGTCGACCTCGCGAGCGTAGATATCGTGCTGCTGCGCGGCGGCGCTACCCGCGGCAAGAGCGATGTCGGCGGGAAAGGGTTGGCCTGGTCGGAGGTTGGCGTCGATCACGGTCCGCAACCCACCGCCCGCGAACCCGACCACATCACCCTGCCGGCTCTGGCGCGATATGAAAGAAACGACCACCGGTGGGTTCTCGTATTTGAACGGGGCACCCTCGAGCCGCCCGATCCGGGCCACGCCCAGCCCGGCCAGGAGGACCAGGGCGGCGAGGGCGAGCGCAGAAGCCCTCCGCGTGCGCAGGATATCGAGACCGACGGCGGCCAGACCGATGATTCCAATGGTCGAGCAGATCACGTAGCGGTCGATGAAGCTCGGGACGAACTGGGCGAACACCCACAGCGCCAGTGGCGGTAGGGCGAACGAAGCCAGCAACGCTCCGGTCAGGAGGGCGTCGCTGGTGGCGACCAGGGCGACCACCCCGCCCAACGCCAGCAGTGTCATTACAACCAGCCCGAGCCAGCCGTTGGTCATGGCGGCGATCGTCTGTCCGAGATACCTGAGCGTCGGTCTCGTGAGCCAGCTGATCTGTGACCGCTCGCCGGTGATCATGAGCAGGCCGAGCGGCGCGGCTGCGGCGGCGATGATCGCCCAGCACCTGAGCAACTCCGCCGGCACTTGCCCCCGCCGCCAACGATGGACAACAACCGCGCTGGCCTGGGCGGCCACAAACAGGACGGCAAAGAGGTCGAGATATAACAGGACGACGGTGAGGATGACGT
>JBPYFF010000468.1:0-8774 GCA_051984455.1 Acidimicrobiales bacterium
CCGGCTTCAGCGACATTTGCACGAGCGGCGGGATCGAGGCCCTGCCAGGGCCGCTCCCGGCCGAAGCGAGGAGTGAGGACTATCCCGACCTGCCCCGAGTGGCCCTTCGGTTCGACCGCGTCTCCCACGCCCGTCTGCGAATGCTCATCAACGCCCTCAACGAGCTGGAGAGCGCACCACCCCTGTCGCAAGCGTAGGAGTTTGCGCTCAACGCGAAGCGGGTGGGGCCGGCGCCTCGAAGACCTCGGGAGAGGTCCTGGTCATGAACACCACGCCCGCCGCCATCCCGGCAAACGCCAGCACGGCCACGGCCAACCTGAACCCGGCACCAGCGAAGTGCTCACCGAACAGCCAGACTCCGAGGACGATGCTGACGAGCGGGTCGATGGTCACCATCAGCGGCTGCGAGATGCTGAGTGGACCGGTGTGCAGCGCCGCCTGGGTGAGCACCGCGCCGGCGATGCCTGTCAGTACGACCCCGTAAATCGATCCGTGCTCCAGCATCCCGACCAGCCCGTGAGCCGAGAAGTCGTCGGTGGTCGACTTGATGAAGGTGGCCATCGTCGCCCACACGATGCCCGAGCCGGCCGCGTAAAAGCCGGCCCGCCGGATGGGTGAGCCGCCTGACGCCAGCATCACGCACCCGACGGTGAGGCCGGTCATCGTCAAAACGGCCGAAACCCAGGCGCCCGCGGTCACCTGAGGATGCCCGCCCTGGGGCTCCGAGACGAGCAGAAATACGGCCAGGCCCACGCACGTGGCCGACGCTGAGAGCCAGGCTCCGGCTTTCACCGCCCCGTGCAACCAGACCCGGAACAGCACCAGGGTGAAGACCAGCTCCGTCACCAGGACCGGCTGGACCACCGACAGCTTGCCCTTGTAGAGGGCAATGGCCTGAAAGATGAAGGCGGCCGCCATGGCCACAACCCCAAGGAGCCACAGCGGCTGGCGGATGAGGTAGAAGCCCACCGCCAGCCCTTTGACGCCCGGCGGGGAACGAATGCTGGCGACATGCTGGCTCACCACGTTGAACGAGTTGCAGAACGCCGCCGCCAGGGCGAACACGACGCTCACGGGCGCATCCTAGGACGGTGGACGATCGGGTTCCTCTGCCGGCTGACCCTGGTGCTCCCCCGTGGCGTGGGCCAGAATGCCGGCATGGCAGTGGGCAGCTTCCCGAAGGATGGCAACAACCGGCCGGGCGCGGTACTTGCCGGCCGGGTCGTGGGCGCCATGGTCGGACCGCTCGTGAACCCGGTCATCGAACAGGTTGACCTCGACGAGGTGCTTGACCGCATTGACGTCGAGGCGCTGATCGATCGCATCGACCCCGACCGGCTCCTCTCACGCGTCGATCTCAATCACTTGCTGGAGCAGGTTGACCTCAATGGCCTGGTTCAACGGATCGACCTCGACCCTCTCCTGGATCGGGTGGACCTGAATGAGGTCCTGGGCCGGGTGGACCTCGACGCCCTCATCGGCCGGCTCGACGTCAATGCCGTCGTTCAGCGGCTCGACGTCAACGCGGTCGTCGACCGGCTCGATGTGAACCGCGTGCTCGAGCGAGTCGATACCGACGCGCTCATCAGCCAGACGGAGTTCGGCTCCCTTATCGCCAAATCCACCAGCAATATCTTCGCCAAGGTCCTCGACGTTCTGCGCAGCTGGGTGATCACCCTCGACGTCGTCGTCCACGGCACGGTCGACCGCATCTTCCGGCAGCACCGCCCTGCCATCGCCGCCCAGCCGGAAGGGGCGGCCGACCAGCCAGGACTGGAGCCACCGAGCCGCTCCCGCGGCCGCCTGGCGCGTGCGCTGGCGTTTCAAGGCGTGCCGGCCGGGATGGTCTCACGCCTGTTCGCCTTCCTCCTTGACGTCCTCACCGTCGACATCCTCTTCAGCGCCGGACAGGCGTTGTTCTCGGCCGTCTTCCAGGTGCTCACCGGCCGTACCTGGCAGATCAGGGACCACCAGATCGCCGCCGGCGTGTTTCTGGCCGTGCTCGTCTTCGTCTACTTCACCGTGCCGATTGCGGTCGCGGGCCGGACCTTTGGCCAGATGATCCTGGGCCTCAAGGTCCGGCGCATCGACAGACGGGAGATCGGCGGGTGGCACGCCGCCCTCCGCACGATCACCTTCCCGCTCAGCATCCTGCTGCTCGGTATCGGCGTGCTGATGGGCCTGCTTCGGTCCGACCGCCGCATGCTCCAGGACATCTTCGCCAGCACCGAGGAGATCTACGACTGGGACGCTCGCGGCGCCCGGCTACGTGCTCTCGCCGAGCGGCCCGCGGACAGCGCGACTGGCCGCTTCCCAGAGCTTCAGGCGACCGGGGCCTCCTCGCGCGCCGCCAGCCCGTAGATCACGACGACTGCGATCGCAATGTAGATGAACGCCCACACCGGGTAATACGGCATCCACGTGATTGCGGTGATGGCGGCGATGGCCGACGCGATGATGCCGAACCATCGGGCAATGTCGACCGTGATACTCGGCGTCGGGTTCAGGACCACGAAACCGGCGACGATCAAGAGGATGCCAACGATCAGCCAGATCCAGCCGTAGGTCGTCAGGCTGTGCCCGAAGAAGGCATCGTGAAGATTGTCAACAATGGTGCCGTTGTATCGGAAGGCCCAGATCGCATCAAAGATGCGCATGACCCCGGCGACGATCAACACCACCGCCGAGAAGATCAACCACCCCGAACGCTTCATCGGAGTCGCCTGCCTTTCTGTACGGTCAGTTTGCCGCGGCGTTCAACGTAGCGTGGCCAAAGCGCCGGGTGGCGGATGTCACCTCCCGGGGCTCCCCGTTAACTCAGGATCTTGGCCTTCTGTTGCTCGAACTCCGCGTCGGTGATGACCCCTTTGGCTTTGAGATCGGCCAGCTTGGACAGCTGATCTGCGCTGCTGGGTGAGCTGGCGGCGGCGTCCCGGACATACTGGTTGAACTGCTCCTGCTGCTGCTGGGCCCGCTGCACGTCGCGCTCGGACATGGAGCGGCCACGGGCAATCAGATAGATGAAGACCCCGAGGAACGGCAGGATGATCACCAAGATCAGCCACCCAGCCTTTCCCCAACCGCCGATGTCATGGCTGCGGAAGATGTCAAAGATGACCCGGAACAGGATGAAGATCCAAATGATCCAGAGGAAGAACCACAGGAAGGTCCAGAAGACGCCGAGTACCGGATACTGGTATGCAAGCATGACGTTCCTTCGATCGGTCGGCCCCAGCATTCCTGCGGGTCCGATGTCTCGTGTGTCGACGGGAAACGATAGACGGTCAACCGCCGCCGGCAGGGTTTTTCAGCCGAGAAGGTTTGCTATCACCGCCATCGCCCTTTATGCGGATGGCGATGGTGGGGCGGCAGGGGACCCCACGCCCCCGGCTTGTGACCCCAGGATCTTGGCCTTTTGCTGCTCGAACTCGGCGTCGGTGATGACCCCCTTGGCCCGGAGGTCGGCCAGCTTCGACAACTCGTCAGCCGTATTGGGTGCGGTGGCGGCAACATCCTGGACGTAGGACCGGAAGGCCTGCTCCTGTTGGGCCACGTCCTTCTGGTCCCGTTCCGCCATTTTTCCACCTCGGGCGATCAGGTAGACGAACACCCCGAGGAACGGGAGGATGATCACGAAGATGAGCCAGAAGGCTTTCGCCCAACCGCCCATGTCGTGGCTGCGGAAGATATCAAAGATGACCCTGAAGAGAATGATGATCCAAATGACCCACAGGAAGAACCAGAGCATCGTGAGAAATGCGCCACCCAGCGGGTAGTTATAGGCCAGCACTTCGTCCCTCCGTTTTGTGATGGCCGCCCTTGGCGGACGAGGTCATGGTAGCTGCTCGGTTGATTGCTACGGCATGATGCTCGCCAATGGGGTGAGACGACGCCACCCGTATGAGGTGATTCCGCCTTTTCTCACGCTGAGGGTGCTTGCTGTCGGCGCAGGCTGCCCTGTACCGTTTGGCCGATCGTACCCACGCGCTCGGGCAGGAGTTGGTTTGACGTTGACCGGGTCGACACGGCCGGGCTCGCCGAACCGGCCCGGCGATTGGGCTCTTCTTCGGAGCACCGGTGACCGCAAACGATCCTGACAGCAGGCCGGCGGCCAAAGCGCCTCGGTGGCGCCGCATCGTTACTGCCGTCCTGATCGTCCTGAGCTGTGTGCTGGCTCCGCTCAGCGCCATCGCCATCTGGACCCGAAACCAGGTGCTCAACACCGACCGGTACGTGCGTACTGTTACGCCGCTGGCGTCAAACCCGGCCATCCAGAACGCGGTCGCCGTCAACGTCACCAACACGCTGTTCGACAACGTCGACGTCGGCAAGTCCATCACCGACTCGCTCCCAAGTCAGGCTGGCTTCCTGGAAGGACCGATCAACTCGGCCACCCGTCAGTTCGTGATGTCGACCACGCTGCGGTTCCTTCAGACGTCGCAGTTCCAGCAACTGTGGAAGGGGATCAACCGCCGGGCCCACGCCCAGGTGGTGAACGCCCTGACGGGCCAGGGCAAGGCCATCACCACCCAGAACGGCAAGATCTACCTCGACCTCAGCGAGGTCGTCCTCGCCGTAAAGACACAACTGGCGGAGAACGGCGTCGGCGTGTTCCAGAAGCTCCCCGTCGGCAAGGCCTCGGTGAAGGTCGAGCTCGGTAGCGCGAGTGGTCTTCACAGTGCCAGGAAGGTGGTCCATCTCCTCGACCAGCTCCGGATCGTGCTGCCGGTCCTGCTGCTGGTGTTCCTCGGCCTCGGGCTCCTGATCTCGCCCAACCGGAGGCGAACACTGGTGCGCTGGGGACTTGGCTTCGCCGGCGCCCTGGTGGTGCTCCTTGTGCTCCTTATCTTGGCGCGGTCGATCTACCTCAACGCGGTGTCGAGCAACACCTTCCCTCGTGACGCTGCGCAGGCGGCCTACGACATTCTGTTTCACTACCTCAAGCTCGGCATACGGATCCTGGCCGCGGTCGGGTTGCTCGTGGCCGTGATCGCCTACCTCGCCGGACCGGGGCGGGGCGCGGTGGCGATACGGGGCTTCTTCGTCCGGATGTTCCGGGGCGCGACGGCCGAAGGCGGCGCGGTCGAGAAGGTGACGGCGTTCGTGGCGCGGTGGCGGGTCGGATTCCGGATCGGCGGGGTGGCCCTGGCCCTGCTGGTTATTCTGGCGAGCAGTCCCTCGGCGACATCGGTCCTTGTCATCCTGATCGTTCTTGCCGTCTACCTCCTGCTGGTCGAGTGGTTCATCCGAGCGGCGCGACCCGTACCTTCCACCACCGCGTAACGGTCCGTCAGGTTCGGGCCTGCACTTCCCGTGCGAACCTCCTCGCCGCTCGAGAGGAAAGGGGTCCGAGGCGCTCGGTCCGCCGTGCGCCTCGGCTCGTCACCACCACGTCGCAATAGGCGGCCAGACCACGCCGGCGGAACGTCGCATCCTCGACCCGGGCCAGCGGGATGGAGCGCTCGCTCCGGTTGAAGACTCCCTCGCCGGCGAGAATTCGGCGGTCGGTGAGAACGAACAGATGGCGCTTGCGCCATATCCCGTACATGCCCAGCGTGTACAGGTACTTCGGCCAGGTGACCCGGCGTGCCGGCCGGGCCATCACGATCATGGCCTCCCCGGGCTGCAGGAATCCCTGAAGCTTTTTCGGTACTTCCTCGGGTACTTTGTCGGTCACTACCAGCTCGCTCATCAGGGTCAGCCTCTCTCCCCGACGCCCAGGATTTCAAGCGGGCGGCGCAGGGGCAGGCTAACCGGCATCGTCAGGCTCACTGAGGATGGACGCGGCCTTCTCCACCGCCCGGCGGGCACGGCTCAGTCGCCGTTCGTCCACCGGGAGTTCGGTTCCCCCGGCATCAATGGAATCGCGCAGCCGCTGGATGGCGAGATCGGCAAGCTCCTCGGCGATTGCGTCCAATCGTCGCTTGATGTCCTGAAACTCACCCGCCATTGCGTCCTCCGCCCCCGGGCCGGATGGCCCTCGCCACGATCTCGATGGGATGGACGACATCCACACCGGCCGCAGCCAACCAGATCGAGCAACCGGGGTTGGCGCTGGCCACGACGGTGGCTCCGGTGCGCCTGATCGCGGCCACCTTCTGCTCCCGGATCTGTCCCGCCAGCTCGGGATGCAGCGCCGAATACGCACCGCCCGCGCCGCAACACATGCCCTCGTCGTCCAGCTCGATCAGTTCGGCGTAGGGACTGAGGACAGCGCGGACGGCCTGATGACTGCGCTGGACGTGCCGGAGATGACAGGGGTCCTGGACGGCAACCGACCCCACCCTGATTGCGGGATGCGCGGGGAGGCGATCGGCTCGCTCGGCCAGCCACTCATGAACATCCCGAACGCGTGCAGCAAATTGCTCCGCGTCAGCCGTTTGCAGGAGGCGGCCGTAGTCCTTGAGAGCGGCGCCACAGCCGGCCGAGTCGACGAGGATGGGGGCGTCGCCGGGCATGCTCGCCATGACTCGCTCGGCCAGCCGCATGGCCGGCTCCACCAGACCGGCGTGGACGTGCAGGGCACCGCAGCAGTCCCCTCCCGGCCCGGGCAACGCCACACCCGCGCCGGTCGCCTCGATGACCCGTTGGGCGGCCCGGTGCACGTGACGTTGCCAGGCATCCATAACACACCCGGTGAACAACCAGACGTTGGTCCCGCTTGGCCGGAGGCGTCGCTGCCGCAGCGGCAGTGGCGGCAGGCTCAAACGGGCCGAGACCGACCTGGGCAGAAGTCTCAGCCGCTGCCCGATGGCTCCGAGCGACGTCAACCCGATCAGCAGACGGTGCCGGCCGAGCACTCCATAGCCGGCCCGCCGCCACCAGGGCTGGTAGTTCGTGTCAGTCGCGAGGGCGTGACGAGCCCCCTCCATCAGCCGGCCAAAAGGTACCGCCGACGGGCAGACGACCTCACAGCCCCGGCACTGCACACACAGGTCCATGAACCGGGTGAATGCCTCGTCCATGGCCGCGCCCGCCTCGACGGCCCGCATGGCGGTGATGCGGCCGCGCGGTGATGCCGACTCCTCTCCGGTGATCCGGTACGTCGGGCAGTACGGCAGGCAGAGCCCGCAAGACACACAGGCGGCCAGCTCGTCGCTGTCGACCGGGAGCCGGGTACTCATGCCGGCACGGCCACCGCCACCTGCCGGCCGGGGTTGAGCCGGCCGGTGGGGTCGAACCGGGCTTTCAACTCCTGGTGCAGCGCGGCCACCCGGGCCTCGAGTCTCGGCGGCCAGCCGATGCCCACGGCGGCGGCGACCTCCGCGGGACGGTCGGTGTGCACCGTCCCCACCCCGACTTCGGCCAGCCACGGCCCGGGGGCCGAGAGTTCTCCCTCGACCAGACGGCCGAACACCGCCGGTGGGAGCGAGAGGCGGTGACGGTAGGTCATGACCGGGGGCCGGGTCACCTCCTCGAACGCCGACCCGAGCACCTCTTCGGCTTGGGCGGCCACGTCCGCCGGGTGGCCCTCCAACCACACCCAGGTCCGCTCCCCGTCCCAGAGCACCGACGAGGCCCGATAAATGCGGCCCGCCACTTCCCGAGGGTCCCGGAGCGATAGCACAGAACGGAACCACCGGCTTGCGGTGGGCAGCGGATAGCAGCGCAGCACGACCTCGGCCAGCAAGCCGAGAGTTCCGAGCGAGCCGACCATCAGCCGGCACAGGTCATAACCGGTGACGTTCTTCACGACCGGGCCACCGGCCTTGACCACCCTGCCGGTGGCACTCACGAACCGGACCTCGAGCACCGCGTCGCGCACCGGCCCGTAACGCAGCCGGCGCGGCCCGCTTTGGCCCACGGCCAGCACGCCGCCGACCGTCGCCCGGTCCGGTGCGTCGGGGTCAAGCGGCACCATCTGCCCGGCCGCCGCCAGCACGTGGCCAAGGTCGGCGACGCGAGTGCCGGCGAGGACCCGAACGATCATCTCGGCCGGTTGATGCGAGACCACTCCATCCGGCGCGCGCAGTTCCTGGGTGCCGGCCTTCGGCTCCCCGCCGACGTGCCACTGGGTCCGACCGCCGACAACGCAGACCGGGCCATCGCGGCCGACCTCCTCGGCGAAGGCACCGACACTCACCAGACCGGCCTGGCTCACACCCATGCCCCCGGAGGGAGCTGCTGAACATCCCCGCAGCGGGAGCCGCCGGGCAAGACCTTCAGCGGATTGCAGACGCCCTCCGGATCGAACGCGTCGCGCAGCCATGCCTGGGCGGCGAGGTCGTCCTCCGAGAACAGCAGCCCCATGTAGTCGCGTTTTTCCAGCCCGATGCCGTGTTCGCCCGACAGCACGCCGCCGGCCGCAATGCACGCCTGCATGATCTCGGCACCGGCCGCGAGCACGCGCGGCATGACTCCCGGCTCTCGCTTGTCGAAGACGATGAGCGGGTGCAGGTTGCCGTCTCCGGCGTGAAAGACATTGCCGAGCAGCAGGCTGTGGCGCTCGGCGATGTCGTAGACCTGCATCAGCACCTCGACCAGACGGGTACGGGGGACGACGGTGTCATGGAGGTAGTAGTTGGGCGCAATACGCGCGACCGCGCCGAACGCCGACTTGCGGCCTTTCCAGAGAAGGGCCCGCTCGACCGGATCGCTGGCCACGCGGATGGTACGGGCGCCGTGAGCCCGGGCGATCACCCCTATCTCGTCTGCCGCCGCCGCCACCCCCGCCGGCAAGCCGTCGACTTCGGCAAGAAGGATGGCAGCGGCATCGGTCGGAAAGCCGGCGTGCACAAAGGCTTCTACCGCCTCCGTGATCCGCTGATCCATCA
>JBPYFF010000469.1:0-3523 GCA_051984455.1 Acidimicrobiales bacterium
ATCTCGTCAGGGAAGACCTCCGGTCCGATCCACGGCAACTTTCGCCGGCCCACTCTCTGCAGGGCGTCTTTCACCGCGACGGTGCCTTCGCGGCCAATCCGGTCACGTGGCGAGAACTGCAGACCCACAGCCTCGTCCTGCGGGGACCATTGCTAGAGGCCGGCAGCGTATGGTTTGAGGCAGGCGCACTTCGGCGCTGGAACCTGGAGAACCTCGAGCATTACTGGCGCAGACGGGTTGCTGCCTGGAAGCAAGTCGATCCCACCGAGGAACTGGTTCGACACGAATACGGTCTCCAATGGCTGGTCCTCGGTATCCCCCGCCTTCACTACACCATGGCCACGCTCGAGGTCACCTCGAAGACCGAGGCTGGGCGGTACGCCCTCGATGTCGTCGACCAACGGTGGCACCCGGTGATCCGCACGGCCATCGCCCTCCGCGCCGACCGTACCGCTGCACTCGAACTCAGCCCGGAGGGGGCCCGAGAACAGGCAGTCGAGGTTGCCACCTGGCTCATCGATGACGCCCACCGGTTCTGCCGCTCCGACAACGCGGGAGGGGATACATGAGTGCACGGCCCTCGTTTGGGGTGGTGATCCCTGCAACCGGCCCGTTCGGGTCACCGGCCGTGTTCGGCACCGTCGTCGACGCCATCGAAGACCTGGGCTATGACGATGTGTGGTTTGGCGACCACGTTGCCGTTCCGTCCTACGCGGCCCACATCACCGCGCCAGACTGGCTGGAGCCGATCACGTCTTGCCTGGTCGCGCTCGGCCGAACCACGCGCTTGCGAGCCGGTACTGATGTGCTCGTGCTGCCGTATCGCAACCCGGTATTGGTGGCCAAGATGGCCGCGACAGCGGACGTCATCTCGAACGGCCGGCTGGTGCTCGGGGTCGGGGTCGGGTATTTGAAGGGCGAGTTCGCTGCTCTCGGTGCGCCTTACGAGCGGCGCGGTGCCATCTCCAGTGAGTACGTCCGCGTCATGCGGGAGCTGTGGGCGGGCGCGGGCACGCCTGTCTCATTCGACGGTGAGTTCGTTCGACTCGAACAGGTTTGCGTCGGACCGGCTCCCACTTCGGGGCGGGTCCCGGTCTGGGTTGGAGGAAACGCCCGGGCAGCATGGCGCCGGGCGGCTGACCTGGGCGACGGGTGGCACCCGTTATTCCCCAGTGCCGAGGAGTACCGCCGCGGACACGACGCGATCGTCGGGATGCGAGATACATCAGAACGATTCGTGTTCTCGATCAGCCTGGCAACCACTCATTTGCTCGATGCCGGGGGTGCCTACTCCCCTTTGTTGTGGGCCGATCAGGCTGATGTGCCGGAGGATTTCGGCTACGCCCCGGCCGCACCGGTCACGGGCGACGGTCGGGTTCGCTTTGTCGGCGTCGCAGATGAGGTGGCCGCCGACGTCGAGGACTATGTGGCCGCGGGCGTCGAGCATTTCACCCTTCGGTTCTCCACCGGCGGCCAGGACGCCAACGTGACCGAATACCTCGACCAGCTACAGCGGTTTGCCGACGAGGTCATACCGCGCTTTCGCGCCGACCCCTAGGCGGATGGCCGGCCGGGTGAGCCGGCCGCAACCTCGGCTCCGGCCTTGAGCTGTTCGAGCGTATGGCCCATGGCTTCTTTCAGCTCCCGATGCCGGTTGGTGGGTACGTCGAGGATCCGTGCCCAGGCAGGAATCCACCTGACCTGATAGGACTCCGTCACCCGGGTGCCGCCTTCTGCGGCTTCGAACCGGTAGCACCACTCGGTCGACTCCCGGCCCCCCTCTTCGGTGACGAAGCGGAACTCTCGACCCCGCTCAGCAACGAGTACGCGCCCCTGTCGGGACCAGCGCATCAGCTTGCGCGGGCCACCCCTGTTGTGACCCGTGAAGGTGGCCCCCTCCACCGGACCGCAACTGCCGCTGGTCCATTCGACGCTGGTGCACTCCGGGCTCCACTCGCCCATCCGGGGCAGGTCGGCGACGAGGTCGTACAGCTGCTCCGGAGCGGCGTGGACGATGATCTGATGGCGGTCCCCGGTCAGCCACCACCTTCCGCTCTTGGCTGGCATGGCAATCTCCCCTTCTCGATGTTGTCAGGCTGACATGAGGCTACGCCTATTAGCTATTGCTGTCAAGCCAAGGTTTAGTTATTGTGATGGTATGAGCCGGACAGAGGCGACCCCCGATCTTGAAGCTGGCCAGGAAAGGCCCAGGGTGGACCGCCGAGCCCGTCGTCACCAGCAGACCATCGCCGAGATCCTGGACCTCGCCGAGGAGATCATGGCCGAACAAGGCGTCAACGCCCTGAGCCTGGCCGAGGTCGCCCGCCGGCTGGGCGTCCAGCCGCCCTCGCTCTACAAGTACTTCCCCTCGCTCATGGCCATCTACGACGCCATCTTCCTGCGCGGCCAGACCGATCACCTGGAGGTCATGCGCAACGCCATGGCCCGAGCCGAGCCGGGCCTCCCGGCTCTGATCGCCGGTCTGGAGGCCAGCGGACGCTGGTGTCTGGCCCACCGGCCCACCGCCCAACTGCTCTTCTGGCGACCCGTCCCGAGCTTCGAGCCGTCAGCCCAGGCCTTCGCTCCCAGCGTCGAGATGATTGCCCTGCAGCGGGCGGCGCTGGCCGAGGCCGTCGCCCGCGGGCAGCTCGGACCCGAGGCCGACTCAGACGAAGCGGTCTATCTGATTTCGACCCTCATCACCGGCGTGCTCAGCCAGGCCCTCGCCAACGAACCGGACCTGGAATGGGGCCAGGGCCGTTTCACGCCCACCTTCCCCACACTCATGAAGCTCCTCGCCGCCGTTTACCCCCCGTCGCCGGCGCCGAATCAGATCGCCGGTCGGGCGCGTTCACGCCCTTGCTAGGTTGCCGGCCGCCAACGCACGAGGAGCGTCTGTCAAAAATTTCTTCCCCGACGACTCATTTGGCTCGACGTGCCCGGTGCGCGGCTGTACTTCGAGGTCCAGGGCTCAGGTCCTGCGCTCATCCTGATCGGGCACCCCATGAACAGCTCGGGGTTCGCCACCATCGCAGCCATACTGGCGGATGACTACACCGTCATCACGTATGACCCCAGAGGCTTCGGCCGTAGCCCGATTGATGATCGCGACCAGGATGCCGACCCGGAGATGCTGGCCGACGACGTCCGGCGGGTGCTGGAAGCCGTCGGCGACGTGCCCGCTCGTGTGTTCGGCAGCAGCGGTGGGCTGGCATGAAGATGGGTCCCCCGGATGACAGCGCACCGCCGCGGACGACAGACCCCGCGGAGGTGGGAACGAGCGACCGCTTCTTCGGTCACGGTCTGTTGCCCGTCGCGTTGTACCGGCCTGATTTCACTGCCCTGGAGACCGCGCCCGCCCGGGTCGTCGTGGCCGGAGGCAGCACATCCGAAGGCGAGTTCGCCCACCGGACTGCCGCCGCCCTCGCCGATCGGCTTGGGACGCTGCTGGTTGCGTTCCCCGGCGGGCACGGCGGCTTTGCCAGCGATCCGGCTGAGTTCGTCGCCGTTCTCCGCCGAACCC
>JBPYFF010000470.1:0-4561 GCA_051984455.1 Acidimicrobiales bacterium
CTTCGACTTCGTCCCACGTGATCGGGGTCGAGACCGTGGCCTCGGGGACTCCCCGAACGGAGTAGGCGCTGGCGATGGTGTGGTCCCGGGCGTTCTGGTTGTAGTCAACGAAGAGCTTGTCGGGCTCGCGATCCTTGCGCCACCACGTCGTTGTCACGTCGCCCGGTGCCCGGCGTTCGACCTCCCGTGCGAAGGCGAGGGCGGCCCGCCGCACGTCAGCGAACCCCCAACGTGGCTCGATTCGCACGTAGATATGCATGCCGTGGCCGCCAGAGGTCTTGGGCCAACCGACCGCACCGATCTCATCCAGCACGGCGTGGGCGACATGGGCCACTCGCCGGACGGTACCGAAACCGCACTCGGGCATGGGATCGAGATCGATGCGCCACTCATCCGGTCGCTCGGTGTCGGCCCTTCTGGAGTTCCAGGGATGAAACTCGACCGTCGACATCTGGACGGCCCAAATGACGCTCGCGAGGTCAGTGACACAGAGCTCGTAGGCGTGCCGGCCCGAGGGAAAGTCGACCCGGACGGTCTCCACCCAGGGCGGCGCGCCTCGGGGGAGCCGCTTCTGGTGCACTTTTTCCCCGTCCGTTCCCTCAGGGAAGCGATGCATCATGCAGGGCCGCTCTCGCAGCGCCCGTACGATGCCATCGCCGACACTCAGGTAGTACCGGGCCAGGTCGAGCTTCGTCTCACCACGGGCGGAGAAGTAGACGCGGTCGGGGTTGGAAATGCGCACCGTGTGGTCTCCGACCCTCAGCTCCACCTCTGGGGCCTTTTTGCCGGCCGTCGTCACGGGCTCAGGGTAACCAGGGCGGCACTGGCCGCAGGGATCTTGACCCGGACCACGGGACCCGCATTGCGGGTGACGGGTAGGCGCTCGACCGTGCGGGGTTGCCAGTTGCCCGCATCGGTCACCTCGCTTCCCCCGAACGCGACCTGCGACGTGGCGCCTAGCGAGGGACCGGTCAGCCGGACCACCGCTCCGCTCCCGATGTCCTCGGCGACACGGACCAACGCTGCCATGGCCCGGTGGGGATCGGGATTGTCCAGCACGAGCCGGATCGATCCGTCGGGCATCCGCAACGCAAAGGTCTGCAGCGGGCCGGGCCGGTCGGACCTGACCGGAAGCCAGCGGCCTCCTTCCAGCTGGCGGACCAGGAGGAGCCCGTAGAAATCGGGCTGCGCCGTCAGCCGGGCCTTGCCGCTCGGGCTTACCTGGCCGGCGCCGAGCGACAAGTCGGCGATCGGGTCGACACCCGGCTCGGTCCCGGCGACGGGGCCTCGGGCACCCGGCAGGCACAGCGGTGTGTAGCCGCGGCACGCCGCCAGGCCGCCGTGAACGTTGACGCCATCGACCCCGCGCTGGGCCGCGACCAGCAGGTAGTCCACCATCCACAGGGCCGAAGCGAGCGTGTTGCTCACGCCGTCCTGGCCGCCACACGACGCTGAGTTGGTCTCGTCCAGCCGTAGCGGCAGACCCTGGCCGTGAGCAACCGCCACCGCCGCGTCGGCGGCATGCTGCTCTCGCTGGACGGTCGCGCTCGAGGTCAGGTCGGCAATGGTCGGACGATTCCCTCCGCAGCGGGTCAGGGGATAGAAGTGCTGGGTCAGAAAGGCGAGGCCACTGCGTTCATCCCGGCCGAAGGCGGCCAGCCAGCCGGCACCGGCCGTGTCCGGACCGGCCAGCTCGGTCCCGGGCGCGGCTGCCCTGATGGCGGCGCGGTACCGGTCGACCTGAGATCGGTATTCGCCGTAAGTGGAGCCGGCGGAGAACAGATCCGGCTCGTTCCCGATGTCGACCGTACCCAGCCTGCTTGCGATCAGATGGCGGGCAGCCGCGGCCTCGCCGGCCGCGGCCGCAGCATCGAAATGACCGAGGGTGAGCCCGAGGTCCACCTGCCATCCTGTCGCCGCCGCCAGGGCACCGAGATGGCCGAGGTCCTCTGGCGTCACCCCGGCGTGGGCCCATGGTGGCAGCGGCCGGCTGGCATCAGGAGACCACGCCGTCACTCGATCCAAACTGTTGCCACCGAAGCGAATTCGGCCGCCACCCAGGTCGCGCAGGAGTTGCGGCAGGTTCGACCGGACCGGATCCAGTAGTGGTGAATCGAGCACGGATGCCTCGAACGACAGGCCGAGGTAGTCCTCGGGCAGGACCCGGCCAGGGTGGGCGGGGTCGACCGTCAAGACCACGGCGGATGGCGCAGGGCTCGCCCCGCTGCAGGCCGGTGCGGCCGCCGTGATTGCCACCACTGCGAGCAACAGGCGGCAGGACCTGGCGGCGGTCGGGATCAGAGCGTGCGAATCCGGCTCAAGAGCGCCTGCCGCTCGGCGTCGCTTTCGACCCGAACTCGCTCGAACTCCTGGCCGATGCGGACGTCGGCATGCAAGCCGGACGGGTCCTCATGGAAGTGGAGAAAGGCCCGGGACTTCCGGTAGAAGACCCCGCGGTTCTTCTCGACCAGTCCCGGTACAAGCCGAAGCTGTGCCAATAGCGGTTCGAGTTGATTCAGCCCTTCCGAAGTGGCGTGACGCATCAGCGGCTCACGGCAGGCGTCCTCAGCCGCCCGCCATGGCACCGACAACGAACAGCGGCTGCACGCCGGTCACGACCGCGTCGGGCAGGGGCAAGTCCGGCGGATCGTGCGACAGATCCTCCTCGCACGCGAAGAACCGGACAAATGGCCGGCGTCGTTTGGTCGCGGTGTCGCGGATCGTCCCCCGTAATGCGGGATAGCGGGCCTCGAGGGCGTCGAGCACGGACCGCTGGGTGGGTGCGCCCTGAACATCGAGCTGCACCTCGCCCTGGACCTGCGCCAGGGTTCGAAGATGAGCCGGGAGCACCACCCGGATCATGGAACCGTCTGCACCTCGACGGAGAGCACGGACGGGAGATCCCGCATGATCGGCTTCCAGCTGTCGCCGGCGTCGGCTGATGCGTAGACCTGTCCACCGGTCGTGCCGAAGTACACGCCGCACGGATCGAGTGCGTCCACCGCCATCGCGTCCCGCAGCACGTTCACATAGCAGTTTCGCTGGGGCAGGCCCTTGGTCAGCGGTTCCCACTCGTTCCCGCCCACCCTGCTCCGGTAGACACGAAGCTTTCCGTCCGGGGGGTAGTGATACGAGTCGCTCGTGATGGGGATGACGTAGACGGTGTCGGGCTCGCTGGCGTGGACCTCGATGGGAAAGCCGAAGTCGGTTGGCAGGTCGCCGCTCACCTCATGCCAGGAGTCGCCACCGTCGTCACTCCGCATCACGTCCCAGTGCTTTTGCATGAACAGCACTTCGGGACGGGAAGGATGCATGGCGATCCGGTGGACGCAGTGGCCGACCTCTGCGGTCCCATCGGGGATGCCTTCTGAATGGAGGCCCCGGTTGGCCGGTTCCCACGTGTTGCCACCGTCGTGAGTACGAAACACGCCCGCGGCCGAGATCGCGACAAACATGCGGTCGGCGTCCGTCGGATCGAGCACGATGGTATGGAGGCACATACCGCCTGCACCGGGCTGCCATTGCGGCCCCGACCCGTGGCCGCGCAGTCCCGGGAGCTCCTGCCAGCTTTTACCCGCATCGGTCGAACGGAACAGGGCGGCGTCTTCCACCCCCGCGTAGACCGTGTCGGGGTCGTCGAGCGAAGGCTCGAGATGCCAGACCCGGGCGAACTCCCAGGGATGCGGCGTTCCGTCGTACCACTGATGCGTGCCGGTCGGGCCGTCGTAGCGGAACTCGTTACCGACCGGCTCCCAGCTTTTGCCACCGTCACTCGATCGCTGGATCAACTGCCCGAACCAGCCAGTGGACTGGGAAGCGTAAATCCGGTCGGGATCAACCGGCGACGCCTTCATGTGATAGATCTCCCAGCCGGGAAAGGCGGGATCACTGATCTTCCACCGGCTTCGCCCGTCGTCGGAGGTCAGGACGAACCCGCCTTTGCGGGTTCCCACCAGCACTCGCACCGTGCTCATATCGTCACGACCGTACCATCGTGCCTCTCACCTCGTTCCCACCCAACTCTCGTGACCATGAACCCTCCTTGGGCCGACTCCGTCCACGAATATGACGGTGCACGAGCGGCAAACTCATCGGAGCGGGCCGCAAGGCAACTCCAGTAAATATGGGCGGTGTGACAACGAACCCTGATGCCGGGAGCGGGGCAGTGCGGCGCCGGCGGGAGCCGGCGCCATTTCTACCGGTGACGGTCGCCCGGACCGAGCGGGTGAGCCCCCGCCTGGTCCGGGTCACGCTGACTGGGCCGGAACTTGACCGGCTGGTGATCGAGCAACCAGGTTCCAGCGTGCGGGTGCTGTTGCCCTCGCCAGGCGAGCATGAGCTGGTGGTGCCCCGGTGGAACGGCAACGAGTTCTTGCTCCCGGACGGGAGACGGCCCGCGATCCGGACGTTCACACCCAGCCTTGACGGCCGGGCCGGCGAACTTGACATCAACGTCGTGATCCACGGCGGCGGACTGGCATCGGAGTGGGCCGACGCGGCCCTGGGCACCGAGCCGGCGGCCGTATCCGGCCCGGGCCGGGGCTACGTGGTCGACCAGGAC
>JBPYFF010000471.1:0-5572 GCA_051984455.1 Acidimicrobiales bacterium
CCGGCCGTTCGAACGGTATGCCGATTCGGGCGAGATCAACACCGAAGTGCCGGATCAAGGTGCGGTGATCGAACGGGTGTCCGCCCACTTCGCCGGCTTCCCGGGAATGACCCAGGAGCGGATGGACGGCTTGACGGTCGACCTGGGTGACTGGTGGTTCAACCTGCGCCCTTCCAACACCGAGCCGCTTCTGCGTCTCAACCTGGAAGCCCGGACGGCAGTGGAGTGTGAGACCCACACGGCAGAGGTCCTGAGCCTCGTCCGGACCGTGTGAACCTGCAGACGCACTGGACGAAGGAGTTTGGCGATCGTGGCCCTCGACCCGCAGTTGCTGGAGATCCTGGCGTGCCCGGAGGACAAGGGGCCGCTTCTCTACTTTCCGGATGAGGACAGCCTGTACAACCCCCGGCTGAAACGCCGCTACGCGATCCGGGACGACATCCCGATCATGCTGATTGACGAAGCCGAGACCGTTGATGACACCGAACACACCCGTCTTCTCGCCAAAGCGGAGTCGGAGGGCATCAAGCCCACCTTCGAGGCGCAATCGTGACGCCCTCCAGCGTGGCACGGCACGAGACCCCGCCAGGCGTCGTCGACAGCGAGGGCATGTTCGCCGCCACCGCCGGGCTGCCCGAGCAAATCGAACAGGCGGCCGAGGCGGCACGGGGTGTGGCCTCTGGAAGGGGCCTCCCCACCGTGCCCTCCATCGAAAACGTCATCGTCCTCGGGATGGGGGGCAGCGGCATTGCGGGCGAGGTCCTCGCCGCAGCCGCGGCGCCCCTTCTGCCGGTACCCATATCGGTCGTCAAGTCCTACGAGTGTCCTACCTTCGCCGGGGAAGGTTCCCTCGTCTTTGCCATCTCGGCATCGGGTGAGACGGAGGAGACCCTGGAGGCGGTGAGTGAAGCCGCGGTCCAGGGCGCCGGGGTCGTCGCCATCACCAAGGGTGGCGAGCTGGCCGAGCTCGCCGCCGGTTGGGATGCCCCGGTCATCGCCGTGCCGGAGGAGCTGCCGGAGCCCCGCACCGCGCTGGGGGCGATGGCCATCCCCCCTCTTGTCGTGCTGGAGGAGATCGGTCTGTTCCCGGGTGCCCACGCGTGGATCGCGCGGGCGGTGGAGCAGTTGAAGCGGCGACGGAACCGACTGGTGGCCGAGGGCGAGAAGAGCGAGGCAGCCGACATTGCCCGGCGGATCGGGCGAACCCTGCCCTTGGTGCACGGGGGCGGGACGGTGGGAGCTACCGCCGCCGAGCGGTGGAAGACGCAGGTCAACGAGAACGCCAAGTCGCCGGCCTTCTCGAGCGCCCAGCCAGAGCTGTGCCACAACGAGGTTTGCGGATGGGGCCAGCATGGCGACGTGACCCGGCAGATCATCACCCTGGTCCAGCTCCGTCACGACGGCGAGCACCCTCAGGTCAGCCGCCGCTTCCAGCTGGTGGAAGAGCTGATGCGCGAAGTGGTGGCCGGGATCGTCTCGGTGAGGGCAGAAGGCGACGGGGACCTGGCGCAGCTGCTCGACCTCATCTTGATGGGGGACTTCGTGTCGCTGTGGCTGGCCGCCCATGAGGGGATCGACCCCGGCCCCGTCCCGGTCCTTGTCGACCTGAAGCGGCAGCTGGCCTCGCCCTGATCCCGGGAGGGCCGGGTGCGGGGGGCGTTCGGCGGGCGGGCCGGCGGCTCGCCCCCGTACACTGCGCTATGGGCCACGTGCGGGTCTGTGGTTGAAAGTCGATGCCAGTCGCAGGCAAAACGACCCACGTAAGGCAACGCATGGTTGCTGAGCATGGTGCGGCTTAGGGGTAAGTCCTGCCCGGTAAGGGGCCGGCAGTCGGCTCCTGGCGGAGACGGCGCCAAACGGGCACTGACGGCGATGCCGGGGCAGACCCGGTCAGGGGGCGTTCTCCCCGGCCGGCCCGCCGCCATCGCCGGCTCGTCAACGCTGCAGCAGGCGAGTGTGGGGTCAAAGACCAGGTCAGCCGCACGTGCCCCTGCATCCGGGACTGATCGGTCACTCTCACCCCCGAAGGCGCAGATCGGTAAGCTTCCGGACACATCGGTCCGATCAGCGACGTTCAGGGTCGGGACGACGCGAAAAGGCGCCGAGGGGGGCGCGAGCGACGATCGTCAAGAGGACCGCAGTGGAGACCAAGCCGATGACGCCGGAGGAGGCCGCCTTGCAGATGGAGCTGCTCGGCCACGATTTTTCCCTCTTTGCCAACGGGGAGACCGTCCGAGCGGCAGTGCTCCATCGACGTCACGACGGCAATCTCAGGCAGATTGACGCCGCCGGATAGCAGATGCGGAGGACCGACCTGATTCCCTCGATCCTTTCCGGGCCGCGGTGATTTCCGCGTCGAGGGGAGACGGGGGCGCCGGGCTGAAGACCGGCCAGCCGGGCGACGCCCAGACCATCAGGGTGCTGATCGCCGACGACCAGGCCCTCTTCCGCCGTGGGCTCTTTTTCGTCCTGGGAGCGGAAGACCACATCGAGGTGGTGGCCGAGGCGGAGAACGGAAAGGAGGCGATGGTCAAGGCGGAGGAGCTCGCCCCCGATGTCGTGCTGATGGACGTCCGGATGCCTCAGGTCAACGGCATTGACGCCGCCCGGCACATCCGCGACATCAGCCCCAGCACCAGGATCTTGATGCTGACGGTGAGCGACGAGGAGGAGGATCTGTTCGAAGCGATCAAGGCCGGTGCCAACGGCTACCTGCTGAAGGAGATCTCGGTCGAGGAGGTGCCGGAGGCCATCCGGGCCGTCGTGCAGGGGCAGAGCCTGATTTCTCCGTCGATGGCGTCGAAGCTGCTGAAGGAGTTCAACGCGCTGGCCAAGAAGGCGGAGGAACGCCAGCAGTACCCCGCTCCGGCCTTGACGGCAAGGGAGCTGGAGGTGCTGCGTCTGGTCGCCAGAGGCATGACCAACCGGGAGATCGCGGACGAGCTCTACATCTCCGAGAACACCGTCAAGAATCACGTGCGCAACATCCTGGAGAAGCTCCATCTCCATACCCGGATGGAGGCGGTGATCTACGCGGTCAGGGAGCGGCTGCTCGATCTCCGGCCGGGTGAGGGCTAGGGGGGATGGCATGATCACCCGGCTCGCGGGGTCGGGCGGGCGCAGGGCATCGGTAGACTGGCGCCCCGCATGAGCATCTTCACCAAGATCCTCCGGGCCGGCGAGGGGAAAAAGGTCAGAGCGCTGGGGAGCATCGTCCCCGATATCGGAGCGCTCGAACCGGAGTTGGAGGCCGCCTCTGACGAGGACCTGGCCAGAAAGACGGTCGAGTTTCGGCAGCGACTCGACGCCGGCGAGGATCTCAACGACCTCCTGGTGGAGGCGTTCGCGGTCGTCCGGGAGGCCGCCAAGCGGACCATCGGCCAGCGCCCCTTCGACGTTCAGCTGATGGGTGGTGCCGCTCTGCACTTCGGCTGGATTGCCGAGATGAAGACGGGCGAGGGGAAGACGCTGGTGTCTACGCTGCCGGTCTACTTGAACGCCCTGACGGGCACCGGTGTGCACGTGGTCACCGTCAACGATTACCTGGCCAGGCGCGACGCGGAGTGGATGGGTCAGGTCCATCGCTTCCTCGGGATAAGCATTGGCCGGGTCTCTCCCGAGATCGAGGACTGGCAGGCCAAAAAGGACGCGTACGGCTGCGACGTCACCTACGGGACCAACACCGAGTTCGGGTTCGACTACCTGCGCGACAACATGGCCAGGTCGGTGGAGCACATGGTCCAGCGAGGCCACGCCTACGCCATTGTTGACGAGGTCGACTCCATCCTGATCGACGAGGCCAGGACCCCCCTCATCATTTCGGGACCGTCGACCGACTCGCTCCGTCTTTACTACCAGTTCGCGGGCGTCGCTCGAACGCTGACCCGCGACCTGGACTATGAGGTGGACGAGGAAAAGCGTCAGGTCGCACCGACCGCGGAAGGCATCGAGAAGGTCGAGCGCCAGCTCGGTGTCGACAATCTCTACGACCTTGTCTCCGCCAACCTGGTCCACCAGCTGACCCAGGCCTTGCGGGCCAAGGAGCTCTACCAACGGGACAAGGACTACATCGTCGCCGACGGCGAGGTGAAGATCGTCGACGAATTCACCGGTCGCATCCTTGAGGGCCGGCGCTGGTCTGATGGCCTTCACCAGGCGGTGGAGGCCAAGGAGCGGGCGCGGATCAAGGAGGAAAACCACACCTGGGCGACGGTGACGCTGCAGAACTATTTCCGCCTGTACGACAAGCTGGCCGGGATGACGGGGACGGCGGAGACGGAGGCATCCGAGTTCGCCAGCACCTACAACCTTCCGGTGGTTCCGATCCCGACCAACATGCCGATGATCCGCGATGACCATGCCGATCTGATCTACAAGACCGAGGTCGCCAAGTTCGCGGCGGTCGCGGATGACATCGCGGAGCGCTACGACAGCGGTCAACCGGTGCTGGTCGGCACCGCGTCGGTTGAGAAATCCGAGGTGCTGTCGACGCTGATGGACCGGCGGGGCATCCCCCACAATGTGCTCAACGCCAAGCAGCACGCCCGTGAGGCCGCGATCGTTGCCCAGGCCGGCCGGCTCCACGCCGTCACGGTCGCCACCAACATGGCCGGCCGCGGCGTGGACATCTTGCTGGGCGGAAATCCGGAAGGCCTTGCCAGCCAGGAGGTCAACGCCGCCGGGCTGGATCCCGAGAGCGACGAAGGGGGGGCCCGCTACGCCGAGCTGCTGGCGAAGTACCAGGAGGTGTGCGCGGCCGAAGGCGACAAGATCCGGGAGCTCGGCGGCCTCTACGTCCTCGGATCGGAGCGCCACGAGTCCCGCCGCATCGACAACCAGCTCCGGGGGCGGACCGGCCGGCAAGGAGATCCAGGCGAGTCGCGCTTCTTCCTCTCGCTGGAAGACGAGCTCATGCGGCTCTTCGCCACCGGCGCCATGAACTGGGTGATGGGCAAGGCGCTGCCCGAGGACGTCCCGATCGAGGCCCGCATGGTGACCAAGGCCATCGAACGGGCCCAGAACACCGTCGAGGCCCGCAACGCCGAGATCCGCAAGGACGTTCTCAAGTACGACGAGGTGATGAACGAACAGCGCAAGGTCATCTATGCCCGGCGCCATCAGATCCTCGAGGGTGAGGACCTCCGGGCTCGTACGCTCGAGATTCTCGGCAGCGCCCTGGAAACGATCGTACGAGCCAACTGCCCCGGTGAGTTCGTGGAACAGTGGGATCTCGAGGGGCTGGTAAAGGAGACCCGGCTCTACTACCCGACGGCATTCACGGCCGATGAGCTGGCCGAAGCGGCGACACCTGACCAGATCTATGAGTCGTTGCTCACCGAAGCCGTCGGGTACTACGAGGAGCGGGAAGCGTCGATGCCCGGCGATCCTCCCGAGGAGACCATGCGCACGCTCGAACGGGAGATCATGCTGCAGCTGATCGACCAGAAATGGCGTGAGCACCTCTCGGAGATGGACTATCTGAGAGAGGGCATCAACTTGCGGGCCATGGGCCAGCAGGACCCCCTCGTCGAATGGCAACGCGAAGGGTACGAGATGTTCGGCCAGATGATGT
>JBPYFF010000472.1:0-2655 GCA_051984455.1 Acidimicrobiales bacterium
TTTACCCTGTTGGCCGATGGGAAAGCCGCGGACGCCAAAGGGACGGGCCCGGGAGACGGCCGCCCGTCTGGCGGTCGAGTATCCCGGGACTCCCAAGGAGCTGTGCGCGCTCAACCACGACAATCCGTTTCAGTTGCTGATCGCCACCATCCTGTCGGCCCAGGCGACCGATGAACGGGTCAACCTGGTCACGCCCGCGCTGTTTGCTCGTTACCCGACGCCATTGGACCTGGCCGGGGCCGATCAGTCCGAGCTCGAGCGCCAGATCCAGTCCACCGGGTTCTTTCGGTCCAAGGCGCGCAGCCTGATCGGCATGGCCCGCGGCCTGGTGGAGCGATACGGCGGGGAGGTGCCGGTCCCGCTCGAGGACCTCGTCACCCTTCCCGGCGTAGGAAGAAAGACCGCCAATGTGATCCGCAGCGTCGACTTTGCCGAGCCTGGCCTCCCGGTCGACACCCATGTGCTCCGCCTCAGCCGCTTGCTCGGGCTCACGACCAACAAGGACCCCGACAAGGTGGAAGCCGATCTCACCGCCATGCTGCCGTCCAGGGAATGGGGGTCGTTGAGCCTCCGGTTGATCCTGCATGGCCGGAAGGTGTGCATCGCCCGCCGGCCCCGCTGCGAGGTGTGCCTGCTGGCCGACTTCTGTCCGTCGTCGCGTGTCCCTACCGTCAAATCGCGGCCGCGAATCGAGCGAGAACACCGCGTGACGTTGTAGGGTTCGCGTTCGAGGAGACAGGTCCCGCCACCTGCTCCCACGAGCGGCCCTGGGATCCGCCGCCCGGGCCGCTCCCGCCGACGGCGCCCGCAAAACGGGCGCCGTCGGCATGACCACTCCGACCTAGCGCCGGTTGGCGTCGATCAACCGCCGGAGCCGTCGCGACGCGGTGCCGAGGACCCGCTCAACTTCCAGCAGCTCGCTGGTCACAGCTTCTCGCTCCGGCCCGACGACGCGGTCGGCGATAGCGCTCACGCGGTCGAGCAGCTCGTCCAGAGCAGTGGCGACCGACGACAGCTCGGGAATAACGGTCATCGGAGAGCAACGCTACCCGGGTACCATCCATCGTCTTATGAAGCGGCTGGATCTTCGCCGGGAGCGGGGCGACCTGCGGAACCGACTGCCCCGGCCCGAGGTGGCGGGCGAGGGCCCGGTCGCAGCCGTGCGAGAAATCCTCGACCAGGTGCGCGAGCACGGTGACGGGGCGCTGCGTGCTCTCACCATGCAGTTCGACGGCGCGACCATCGACTCCCTTCGCATCCCGCCGGCCGAGGTGGAGACGGCATGGCAGCGGCTGGCACCCTCGCTCCGCGACGCCATGGAGGCATCCCGCGCCGCCATCTCGAGCTACCACCGCCACACGGTGACGGCCGAGCCGGAGCACGAGCACGACGGCATCGTCGTCCGTGACCTTGTCCGACCGGTTGACCGGGCCGGGCTGTACGTTCCCGGCGGGCGGGCCCGCTATCCGTCGACGGTGCTGATGACCGCCGTACCGGCGCGCGTCGCCGGCGTTTCCCGGGTCGTCCTGTGCACGCCGCCGGACAAGGACGGGTCGGTCGACCAGGCAACGCTCGCCGCGGCCGCGCTGGCGGAGGTGGACGAGGTCTACCGGGTCGGCGGGGCCCAGGCCATCGGGGCCATGGCGTACGGCACCGAGACCATCCGCCCGGTCGACGTCATCGTCGGGCCGGGCAACGCCTACGTGTCGATCGCCAAACGGCAGGTGGCCCAGGCCGGCCTGGTCGGCGTCCCTTCTGCTTTCGCCGGTCCGTCTGAGGTGGTCGTCGTGGCCGACGAGACCGCGCCCCCGGACTTCGCCGCCATCGATGTCATCGTGCAGGCGGAACACGGCCCTGACGGACTGGCGTGGCTCATCACCTGGTCGGAGGAGGCGGCCGACCGGATCACCGACGCGATCACCCGGCTCACCGCCGAAGCGCCTCGCCAGGCCGAGATCGAAGCGAACTTCGCCCGCGGTGGTTACTGCGTTCTGGTCGACGGGCCCGCGCAGGCGATGGCGGTCGCCAACCTGGTTGCGCCCGAGCACCTGGAGCTCATGACGGCGGACCCCGAAGCGCTCCTGCCCCTGGTCCACAGTGCCGGCGCCGTCTTCTGCGGTCCCTACGCCCCCGCGAGCGTGGGTGACTACATCGCAGGACCCAGCCACGTGCTGCCCACCAGTGGCTCGGCCCGCTTCAGCAGCGCCCTGCGGGTGGACGACTTCTGCAAACACATCCATGTCGTGTCGCTGGACCAGCCGGCGCTGTCCAAGGTCGGGCCGCACGTCGCCGCCCTGGCCGAGGCGGAAGGCCTGGCCGCCCACGCCCAGTCGGTGCGGCTCCGGGAGAGGTCGTGAGCGGCGGCGGGCTGCCGCCACCCCGTCCCGAGCTCGGCTTGCGGGAGGGGTACCACTCGCCCCAGGTCGCGGTCGAGGTCAGGCTGAACACCAACGAGTCGCCCTTCCCGCCCCCGCCGGCGTGGCTGGACGCGCTGAAGCACGAGCTCGACGGCATCCCGTTCAACCGGTACCCGGACCGGGCCGGATGGGAGCTTCGCAAGGCGGTGGCCGAGCTTCACGGGGTACGACCCGAGCAGGTCTTCTGCGCCAACGGGTCGAACGAGGTGCTGCAATCCCTGTGCCTGGCCTACGGGGG
>JBPYFF010000473.1:0-2510 GCA_051984455.1 Acidimicrobiales bacterium
CAAGGGGCAGGCGGGCCCGCAAACGACGGGCCGTGCGGATGGAGTGGGCGGCCGAGCACACGTCGCGAGCCCGGTCCATCTGCGTCACCAGGGCAAGGTCAGCGGGGAGCTGCTCGGGATCGGGCCAGTCGCTCAGGTGGACGGAGGAGCCGAGCGCACCGGCCGTCAGACCTCGCCAGACCGAGTCCGTCAGCAGGGGCAGCAGCGGCGCCGCCACCCGGCACAGAACTTCCAGCACGGTGGCAAGCGTGTCGAATGCGTCTCGGCGATCGGCCACCGATCCGCCCGCTGGCACGTCCGCCGATGTGCCCCAGAACCGATCGCGCGACCTGCGGATGTACCAGTTGGTGAGGGCGTCGAGAAACGACTCCACGCCCGCGCACGCCCCCGACAGGTCATAGCGGTCCATGCACTCGGTCGTCCCGGCGACCAGCTCGCGTGCCTTGGCCAGGATGTACCGGTCGAGCAGGCCGGGGGCATCGGCCCGTCCCACCGACGCGCCCACTCCATCGGCGTTGGCGTAAAGGGTGAAGAAGTACCAGGCGTTCCAAAGGGGATGGATGGCGGAGCGGACCGCGTCGACGATGGCCGATTCCCTGACCGGCATCTCGCCACCCCGTACGACCGGCGAGCTCATGAGGCACCAGCGCATGGCATCGGCTCCGTGCTTGGCGAACATGGCTTCAGGGTCGGGGTAGTTGCGGAGCCGCTTGGACATCTTCAGCCCGTCTTCCCCGAGCAGGATGCCGTGGGCCAGGCACGTCAAGAACGCCGGTCGGTCGAACAATGCCACCGCCAGGACATGCAGGGTGTAAAACCACCCCCGCGTCTGGTTGATGTACTCGACGATGAAGTCGCCGGGAAAGTGGTTCTCGAACCACTCCCGGTTCTCGAACGGGTAATGCACCTGTGCGAACGGCATGGATCCCGACTCGAACCAGCAGTCGAGGACGTCGGTCACCCGCCGCATCATGGCCTGGCCGGTCGGGTCGTCGGGGTTGGGCCGAACCAGCTCGTCGATGGCCGGTCGGTGGAGGTCCCCGGGCCGCGTCCCGAAATCGCGCTCGAGCTCTTCCAGGGAGCCGTAGACGTCGATCCGTGGATACTTCGGATCGTCGCTCTTCCAGACAGGGATCGGAGAACCCCAGAACCGGTTCCGGGAGATCGACCAGTCCCGGGCGTTTTCCAACCACTTCCCGAACGCGCCGTCCCGGACGTGGGCCGGGACCCAGGTGATCTCCTGGTTGCAGGCCAGCATGCGCTCCTTGATCGCCGTCACCTGGACGAACCAGGAACTGACCGCCTTGTAGATCAGGGGCGTGTCGGTGCGCCAGCAGTGCGGGTAGCTGTGCACATAGGAGTCTTCACGCACGAGAACGTCTTTGGCCCGCAAATCCTTGATGATTGGCGCGTTGGCGTCGAACACCTGCAGGCCGGCGTAGTCGGAGACCACAGCCGTGAAACGACCACGATCATCGACCGGGCAGACCACGGCGATCCCGGCCGCCTCGCACGCCCGCTGGTCGTCCTCACCAAACGCCGGCGCCAGGTGAACGATGCCGGTGCCCTCGTCGGTGTTCACGAAGTCGGCCGCCAGGACCCGGAACGCGTTCGCCGCATCCGCGAAATAGGGAAAGAGCGGCCGGTAGGTGCGGCCGACCAGCTCCTGTCCCTTGATGGTTCGAACCCAGCTCGCTCCGGCCGCATCCAGCTCCCGGCGATATTTGTCGACCGTGCCCGCCCCGATGACCACCTGGCTGCCGCCCCGGTCGAACACCTCGTAGTCGAGATCCGGACCCACGGCCAGGGCCAGGTTGGACGGCAGCGTCCACGGGGTGGTGGTCCAGAGCCATACCGTCAGACCGTTGTCCAGACCGATCGCGACCGTCACCGCGGGATCCTGCCGGTCCCGGTAAGCGTCGTCCTGGCGGGTTTCGAAGTTCGACAGCGGGGTCTCGCATTCCCAGCAGTACGGCAAGACGCGGTAGCCCTCGTACAGCAGGCCCTTCTCCCACAGTTGCTTGAGCGCCCACATGACGCTCTCCATGTAGGTGAGGTCCATGGTCTTGTGGTCGTGCTCGAAATCGACCCAGCGAGCTTGCCGGGTGACGTATCGCTGCCACTCCTGGGTGTAGCGCAGCACGGACGTTCGGCAGTACTCGTTGAACCGTTCGATGCCGTACTCGGTGATCGGGCCGCGACCGGAGACATCGAGCTCTTTTTCTGCCTCGGTCTCCGCCGGCAGCCCATGGCAATCCCAACCGAAGCGCCGTTCGACCCGGCGCCCTTTCATGGTCTGGTAGCGGGGGACCGCATCCTTGACGTAACCCGTCAGCAGATGGCCGTAGTGCGGAAGGCCGTTGGCGAACGGAGGACCGTCGTAAAAGACGTATTCGTTGGCGCCCTTCGGTCCGGCCGGTCGCTGCTCGATGGAGGCCTGAAAAGTGCCGTCGGCCGTCCACGACGCCAGGATGTCCTCCTCGATGTCCGGCAGATGGGGCGATCGGGGA
>JBPYFF010000474.1:0-4704 GCA_051984455.1 Acidimicrobiales bacterium
CTAGCCGGCATGCGATGCTGCTCAGCCGGCCAGCCTCAGCCGGCCAGCCTCAGCCGGTCGCCTCAGCCGGTCGCCTCTGTGATCACCTGCCAGACTCGCTCGGGGGTGGCGGGCATCGGGACATGGCGCACACCGAGATGCGCGAGGGCGTCGACGACGGCGTTGTGGACTGCGGGGGTCGAGCCGATGGTGCCGGACTCGCCGATCCCCTTGGCGCCGAGGTCGTTGCGGGGCGTCGGGGTCTCGACGTGGATGGTCTCGAAGCTGGGCAGTTCGGCGGCAGAGATGAAGGGGTAATCCGCCAGATTCCCCGTCAGCGGATTGCCGTCGGTGTCATAGACGACCTCCTCCAGCAGGGCCTGGGCCGCACCTTGAGCAAGTCCGCCGTGCACCTGACCTTCGGCCAGAAGCGGGTTGAGAATGCGTCCGGCGTCGTCGGCCGCGACCAGTCGCAGCAGTTGGACCCGACCGGTCTCGATGTCGACCTCGACGACGGCGAGATGAGCACCGGACGGAAACGTGCCTCCCTCCTGGCTGAAGTCGCCCTCGCCCGCGAGCGTCTCTCCCCGCTGCCCAGCGGCAGCTGCCAGCTCGGACCAGTCCCTCGTGATCGATGGCGTGCCGGCCACGTGAAATTGCCCTGTGTCGGTGTCGAGTACCACGTCCTTGACGTCCGCCTCGAGCAGCTCGGCGGCCAGCTCCCGTCCTCGCTCGACCACGGCGCCCGCGGCTCGCCAGATGTTGGTTCCTCCCAGCTGGGCCGACCGTGAGCCGCCGGTGAGCTCGCCCCTCGGTACGAGTTCGGTGTCCCCGTGGATCACCTCGATGTGGTCGATCGGAACACCGAGGCGGTCCGCGATCAGCATGGCCCACGAGGTCTCGTGGCCCTGGCCATGAGGTGATGTGCCGGTGAGGGCCCGAACCCGTCCGCCCGGAAGGATTTCGACATGGCCGTACTCGCCGCCGCCGGTGAGCCCGGTGATCTCGACGTAGACCGACAATCCGAGTCCAAGCAGGCGGGTCTCGCCTGCCTGCCGGCGGCGGGCTTGCTCGGCCCGAAGCTCTTCATACCCGGCGGCGCGGAGGACGAGATCGAGCCCGTGCTGGTACCGGCCGGAGTCGTAGGTCGTTCCGGTGGCGGTGGTGAAGGGAAAGGCGTCCTCCGGCACCAGGTTGCGACGCCGGACATCAGCCGGGTCCATGCCGATCTCGGCCGCGAACAGGTCCATGGCCCGCTCGATGGCCGCTGCCGCCTCGGGGCGACCAGCGCCTCGGTAGGCGCCGACCGGAACGGTGTTGGTCACGACTGAGCGAGAAGAAAAGGCGGCGGCGGGAATGTCGTAGGTCCCGGTCAGCATCATCATCGTCATGAACGGGAGCAGCGATCCCATGCGGGGATAGGCGCCGCCGTCCTGCACGACCGCCAGCTGGTAGGTGAGGACCCTGCCGTCTCTTGTCCCGCCAATGGTGATGTCCTGAACCTGGGCCCGGCCGTGGCCCAGACCGACCATGCTCTCACTGCGCGTCTCCGTCCAGCGCACCGGCCGGCCGACCCGCTTGGCCAGCCACGGGCACAGCAGTTCCTCGGGGTAGTGGATCTTGGCACCGAACCCGCCACCGACATCCGGCGCGATGACGCGCACCTGTTGAGGATCGAGGTGATACAGCGCGGCCAGTACATTCCGGAGCGCGTGGGGACCTTGCGTGCTGGCCCAGTGAGTGACGTGACCCTCGTCGTCCCATCGAGAGGCAGCGGAGCGGACTTCCAGCGGACAAGGGGCGACCCGCTGATTGACGATCCGGTCGTGGACCACCACGTCGCAGGCCGACCAGTCCAGTTCCCCGCCGGGCGGGAACTCACCGCAGATATTGGTCCCCGCCTCGGGGTGGATGACGGCGTCGCCGGCCAGTGCCTGCTCGGGGTCGACGACGACGGGCAGCGGGTCATAATCGACGACCACCAGCTCCGCCGCATCTTCACCCTGGGCCCGGGTCTCGCTGATGATGGCAGCAACCGGCTCACCCACAAACCGCACGACGCCCTTGGCCAGGAACGATCGGGGCATCAACGGGCTGAGCATCTCCATGTCGAGCGGAACAGGACCCAGGTCGAGGTCGTCGGCCGTCACGACATCGAGCACGCCCGGCGCGCTGCGGGCTTCCGATGGGTCAACCGAGATGGTGGCGTGGGCCATGGTCGACACCACGTAGGTCACGCAGGCCGCGTCTTCGAGAGGAACGTCATCGACAAACGTGCCGCCCGCCGTGAGGAGCCGGGGATCCTCGGTGCGAACGACACGATTGCCAAGAATGCTGCTCATCCATCCTCCCGGTGGTCGCCGGAGGCACCGTACCAGCCGGGAGCGGAAGTTGAGCCTAAGCCCGCTGGACCGCCGGCCCCTGCGGCTCCTGAAGGGCGGCCTCCACCTCCAGGTTGATCTTGACCTTGTCGCCAAGCATCAATCCACCACCCTCAAGGGCGGCGTTGAAGTTGATGTCCCAGTCCTTGCGGTTGATCTCCAGCTCGGCGCTGAAGCCGGCGCGGGTGCCACCCATGGGATGGGCCTGGGTGCCGTTGTACTCGACGACAAAGTCGACCGGGCGGGTGACGCCTCGCATGGTCAGGTGGCCGTGCACCCTCCAGCTGTCGCCGTGGGACTCCACGTGGGTGCTTTTGAACGTCCAGGTCGGATGGGCCTCAACATGGAAGAAGTCGCTGCTCCGCAGGTGCTCGTCACGCCCGCTGTCGCGGGTGTCCACCGACCCGGGGTCGATGGTGACCTCGACCGAGGAAGCCGTGGGATCCTCGCCTACCGTGATCGTCCCTGAAAAGGTGTCGAAACGGCCTCGTACCTTGGACACCATCAGGTGCCGAATCGTGAATTCGACCGAGGAGTGCGACGGGTCGATGACCCAGGTTCCTGCAGTCAGGCCGGGGGGCAGAGCAGTAGTAGTAATAGACACGACCTGAGTCCTCCAATCCTTGACGATTAAGTTTTCAACTAACTGCCTACTACACTAAGACGAGAACGTTGCGAGTTCAAGTATTATTTCCGGGTATGGCGGAGACACGGTGGTTGGACGACGTCGAGATGCGAACCTGGCTGGCCTGGGTGCAGTCGTCACTGCTGCTGCGGGACAGGCTGGACGCCGAGCTGGTGGCCGAGCACGACCTCTCCCTGCCGGAGTACGAGGTGCTGGCCTTTGTCTCCCAGGCGCCGGCGGGCCGGCTACGGATGACCGAACTGGCGGCAACGACGATTGTCTCGAGGAGCCGGCTCACCCACCTGGTCGACCGCCTTGTCCGGCGGGGTCTGCTGGTGCGGCAGCAGTGTCCTTCCGACCGCAGAGGTTGGTTCGCGGTGCTCACCCCGGCCGGTCGGCGATTGCTGCGCAAGGCGGCCCCGACCCATGTCCGGGGGGTGCGGCAATATCTGATCGATGTGCTCTCGCCCGGTGAGGTCGCCGACCTCGGTCCTGTCCTCGAGCGGGTGGTTGCAGCTGTCGCGCCAGACCTGTCGTGTGAAAGGAGGAATGATGGAAGTTAAGGAACTCGGCCATCTCGTGCTGTATGTCCGGGACCTGGCCACGTCGGCCGCGTTCTATCGAGACGTCCTGGGGTGGCGGCCGGTTGACGGCAACGGGCCCTTCACCGGAGCAGCCGCCTTCTCCAGCGGCCGAACCCACCACGAGCTTCTCTTGATCGAGGTCGGCAAAGACGCCGCTCCCGTCCCTTCAGGTCGTCGCGTCGGGCTCTATCACTTTGGCCTCAAAGTGGGCGACACCGACGACGATCTGCGGGCCGCCCTCGAGGCGGTGAAGGCTCACGGCGTTGCCATCGTGGGTGCCAGCGACCACACGGTCACCCACAGCCTGTACATCCTCGATCCCGACGGCAACGAGATCGAGCTGTACATCGACGTGCCCGGCGTGGACTGGGCTCGGCACCCCGAGCTCCTCATGAGCCCGGTACGCCCGCTGCGCCTTTGAGGCGCCCGGGATCAGCTTGGCTGGCCTGCCGATGAGCGGGCGATGGCGTCGTGCACGACGGCGACAATCTCGTCGGCCGACGCTCCGGGCGTAAGCACGCCTGCCACGCCGAGGTCTTCCAGCTTCGGGATATCCGCGCCAGGAATGATGCCGCCGACCAGAACGGGTGTGTCGAGGCCGCACTCGCGCAGTCGGTCCAGAACTCGGGGCACGAGAGTCAGGTGCGCTCCCGACAGCATGGAGAGACCGATGGCATCCACGTCCTCGTCCCGGGCGGCGGCAGCAACCATCTCGGGGGTCTGCTGCAACCCGGTGTAGATCACCTCGAAGCCGGCGTCGCGGAGGATGCGGCCGACGACCTTTACACCCCGGTCATGGCCGTCCAGTCCGACCTTGGCCACCAGCACCCGGTGGGTCATAAGGCCGGCGTCTCCACGTGGTGGCCGAACACATCGCCCATGGCCGCCATGATTTCGCCGACCGTGGCGTAGGTCTTGACCGCGTCGACGATGGGCGGCATGAGGTTCACGGAGGGTTCAGCGGCCGCCCGGCGCAGCGCCGCCATGCTGTCAGCCACGGCGTCGGAGGAGCGGTGCGCCTTGACCTCACCCAATCGCTTGAGCTGGGTCTCCTCGACTTCGGGACCGATGGAGAGGATCGGTGTCTCGTCTCCGTTGTCGCTCTCGGTGTAGCGGTTCATGCCCACGATGATGC
>JBPYFF010000475.1:0-4133 GCA_051984455.1 Acidimicrobiales bacterium
CTCCTCCGCGTACAGGCTTCCGTCCGGTTGGCGGAACTGGGTATGGCGTTTCTTCGGGAGCTGGCCGACGGCCCGGTAGAACGGCATCCGTGCCTCCAGGAGAGCCTGCCGTCCGGAAAGCGGACGGGAACGTCCTTTTATTGTACATTCGGCCGCCGTGAGTCCGCCCTTCTCGCCCTTTCCCCTCGAGAACTTGCCGTACGGCGTCTTCTCTCATCGGGGCCCGGGCCGGCGGGTGGGTGTGGCCCTCGGCGACCACGTCGTCGACCTGGCCGTCCTTGATGCCGCGGGCCTGCTCGGCTCGACCGACGGCGTTTTTGCCGCCGGGTCGTTGAACGCCTTTATGGCCCGGGGCAGCTCCGTGTGGACCAGCGTTCGCGGCCGGCTGACCGATGTGCTGGCGGCTGCCAAGCCGGCTGAGACCGTGCGGCGGGCGCTCGTACCTCTCGCCGAAGCGACGCTGCACCTGCCGTTCGAGGTGGCGGACTACGTCGACTTCTACTCGTCCCTGCACCACGCCGAGAACGTGGGCCACATCTTTCGGCCGGGCGGGGAGCCGCTGACGCCCAACTGGCGACACCTTCCGATCGGCTACCACGGCCGTTCGGGCACGGTCGTGGTGTCGGGCACTCCCATCGTGCGGCCGTCGGGACAGCGCCAGGAGCCGGGCGGTCCGGGCCCCACCTTCGGCCCCTCGACCCGACTGGACATCGAGTGCGAGGTCGGCTTCGTGGTCGGGGTCGGGTCGACCCGGGGTCGGCCGGTGCCTGCTTCCGCCTTCAACGACCATGTGTTCGGCGTCGTCCTGCTCAACGACTGGAGTGCACGGGACATTCAGGCATGGGAGTCGGCGCCGCTCGGACCGTTCCTCGGGAAGTCGTTTGCCACATCAATCTCCCCCTGGGTCGTTCCCCTCGCTGCGCTCGTCGGCGCCCGGGTGCCGCTGCCCGAGCAGGACCCGCCGCCGCTGCCATACCTGCGCGATGACACCCCCTGGGCACTCGACCTGTCGTTGTCGATCGCGTTGAACGGCCATGTCGTGTCGCAGCCGCCGTTTTCGACCATGTACTGGTCGCCGGGGCAGCAGCTGGCCCACCTGACGGCCAACGGTGCGTCGCTTCGAACCGGTGACCTCTACGGCTCGGGGACGGTGTCGGGTCCGGCGGAGGACCAGCGGGGGTCGCTTCTCGAGCTGACCGGGAACGGGACGGTGCCTCTTCGCCTCGGCGACGGCTCCACTCGTGCCTTCCTGGAGGACGGCGACACGGTGAGCATCACCGCCTCGGCGCCCGGCCCCGGGGGCGTGCCGATGGGCTTCGGCAGTGTCGACGGCACCATCCTGGCCGCCATCCCTGGCCCGAGTTGACCGAAACCTCACAGACCCTCGATCGGGGTCTTCGGCTGCTGTACGTGCTTGCGTCGGGGCCGGCCGGTGGGTCCACGGTGACGGAACTGGCGACCGCGTTGGCGACCAGCCGGCCGGCGGTGTACCGCCTGGTCGCCACCCTTGAGCAGTACGGCCTGGTCCATCGGGAGCGCGACGGCAGGGTCCGGCTCGGCTTCGGCGTGCTCAGGGTGGCCCGAGCGGTTCAACCCATGCTCCGCCACGCGGCCACAGCCGTCCTGCGGGATCTGGCACAAGAGGTTGGCGCCACCGCCCACCTGACCATCGCGGACGGTGAGGAGGCCCTGGCGATCGCGGTGGAGGAACCATCCTGGACGGATGTCCATGTCGCGTACCGGGTCGGGTCCCGGCATCCGCTCGATCGCGGCGCCGCCGGCCTGGCCATCTTGAAGGCACGCCGCCCGGGAGGTGGGGGTCATTTCGTGATGACCACCGGGCAGCTGCAAGCAGGGGCCCGAGGGGTCGCGGCGGCCGTCCCCGGTCTCTCTGGCATCGAGGCGAGCGTGGGGGTCGTCGCGCTGGGCGACCTCGACCCGGAAGCGGCCGGGCCGAAGGTTCTGCGGGCGGCGGCGGCGATGACCGCAGTGCTGAACTAACTCTCTATTCGCCGGCTGATCGGTCCCTGGCCAGTTGCTCGAACGGCCCCAATGATGAAGGGTCCGCCAGGGCTCCGCGGCTGGCGGCGGTCTCGACCGGTGTCCCCGTGAGGATGCGCTTGACGGGGACCTCCAGCTTCTTGCCAGACAGCGTCCGCGGAACGGCCGGCACCTGGTAGATCTCGTCCGGGACGTGGCGCGGGGACAGGTTCTTCCGCAATTCCGCAGTGATGCGGCTCCGCACTCGATCGTCGAGCGTGGCGCCCGGTGCGAGGACCACAAAGAGCAACAGCTCACCCGCTCCACCGGCGGGGTCTTCGATGTGGACGACCAGGCTGTCGCTGACCTCGTCGAGCGCCTCCACCGCGGAGTAGAACTCGGCCGTGCCGAGCCGCACCCCGCCCCGGTTCAGCGTCGCGTCCGAGCGGCCGGTGATGATGCACGACCCCCTGTCGGTGATGGTGATCCAGTCGCCGTGGCGCCACACGCCGGGGAAGTCCTCGAAATACGCGCCCCGGTAACGGGAACCATCCGCGTCTCCCCAGAAGCCGACGGGCATTGAGGGCATTGGGGCAGTGATGACCAGCTCCCCGAGCTTGCCGATGACCGGGTGGCCGGACGGGTCGAACGCCTCGACGCTTGCGCCGAGGCAGCGGCAGGGGATCTCTGCGGCATAAACGGGGACAAGCGGGCAGGGACCGACGAATGCGGTGCAGACGTCCGTCCCTCCGCTCATCGAGCCCAGGATGACGTCGGGACCGAGTGCGTCGTAGATCCAGTGGAAACCCTCAGCCGGCAGCGGTGCTCCGGTTGAGCCAATCCCGCGAACTCCGGACAGCTCCCCGTGGGCGGCGGGCCCGATCCCCGCCTTGCGGCAGCTCATGATGAAGGGCGCGCTCAAGCCGACGTACGTGGTGCCCGTGTCCTTCGCCAGGTGCCAGAGCGTGGTCAGGTCGGGATGACCGGGGTCGCCGTCGAACAGCACGACCGCGGCCCCGACGAGCAGACCCGAGACGAGGAAGTTCCACATCATCCACCCGGTCGTGGTGAACCAGAAGAACCGGTCGTCACGGCCGAGATCGAGGTGCAGGGCGATGGTCTTGAGGTGCTCGAGCAGGATGCCGCCGTGGCCGTGGACGATCGGCTTCGGGAGTCCGGTCGTGCCCGAGGAGTAAAGGACGTAAAGGGGGTGGGCGAACTCGACCGGCTCGAACTCGAGCGATCCGCCTTCGGCCAGAAGTTCCTGCCAGGAGAGCGCGCCCGCGACGGGCGGCGGACCCTCCTTCAGATAGGGGACGACGACCGTCGTCTCCACCGAGCCCAGGGCGGCCCGGATGGCATCGACCTCGGGGGCGCGGTCGATGGTCCTGTTGCCGTAGCGGTAACCGTCGACGGCGAGGAGGACTTTGGGCTCGATCTGCTGGAAGCGATCGACCACGCTGCGGGTACCGAACTCCGGCGCGCACGACGACCAGACGGCGCCGAGGCTGGCAGTGGCGAGGAACGCCACCAACGTCTCGGGGATGTTGGGCAGGTAGGCGGCGACGCGATCACCCCGGCGGACGCCGAGCCGCTGCAGGCCCGCCCTGGCCCGGGCGACCTGAGCGCGAAGCTCGCGACCGGTGAGGATGACGGGAGGGCGGCTCTGGCTGTGGGCGATGACGGCCGGCCGGTCGCCGTCCTCCAAAAAGGGCCTGACGGCGTGCTCGGCATAGTTGAGGGTTGCCCCGGGGAACCACACCGTGCCCGGCATGGGACGGTGGGCCAGGACGTGTTCGTGCGGGTGGTGGGCAGTTACGTCGAAGAACCGCCAGATGGATGACCAGAAGCCATCCAGATCCTCGACCGACCACTGCCACAGCTCGCGGTACGAGTCGAAGGTTCGCCCCATGTGGCGTTCGAGCCAGGCCAGGTAGCGTCCGATCTCCGTCCGGTCGCGAACGTCGACGGGCGGCTGCCAGAGCAGCGTCGTCACAGCTTCAGGACGCGGGCGGCGTTGGCCCGCAGGAACTTCGGCCAGACTTCATCCTTGAAGGGAACTCCAGGAAGTTCGCGCAGGATCCGCTCGAGCGAGAGCCCCATCGGGTAATAGCCGGCATAGATGATCCGGTCGGCGCCACGCGTGTTGGCAT